>JAHDHM010000169.1:1337-7445 GCA_020631315.1 Acidimicrobiales bacterium | reverse complement strand
GTCGCAGCATCGAAGGACGCGGGTTCGATTCCCGCCACCCCCACCAACCCCCCTCACTCGGTCCGGTGCCCTCCCCCAGTGGGAGGGCACCGACGCGTTCATGGCTCCTGCACGTCGATCGACGTGAGCAGCCGTGCTCATCTCCCGACCGCTGCCATCAAGTCAGTCCAACGTGATGACGACGGCCGTGTCCGTGCCGCTGCCCTTGCCGATCAGGTTCATCACCTTCCCGACGAGCTTGATGCCTCGGTACTGCATGCCGTACTTCGCCTTGATGATCGACTCGTACTTCGCGAACTCGGGCCCGGTGATCACCGTGGCGGTGCCGGTCACCGCCTCGCTGCCGTCCTTCAGGTTGCCCTTGGCGTCGCTCGGCTGGAGCACGACGCGACTGTCGTTCGTCAAGCGCTTGACCTTGTAGCTGGAGGACGCCGTGGTGAAGCCGATCGTGCCGTCCTGGAAGTCGGCGATCCACACCGGCAATGCCTTCGGCGTCCCGTCCTTCTTGTAGGTGGTCAGGGACACGTACTTCTCATCGGAGATCGCCCTGTCGTGAACGTAGGGTCACGCCACTCTCCACGCAATGGTCCGTTGTCGCCATGAGGCGGCACGACTCGCCTCAGCCCGAGGCACCTACCGCCCGCGGCAGGCCTCGATGATGGGGCCCATCTCGTCGAGCGCACGCACCACGAAGTAGGTGATGCCCCAGCGTTCACGATGGGCGAGCAACTGATCGACGATCTCGTCCACGCTGCCGACCAGCAGGTACGGCATGGCGATCGCATCGTCGTACGTCAGACCTTCGATCCGTTCGAGCAACGGCGCGAGCGCAGCGTCACGATCGTCCGTGATCTCGGTCATCTGCACCAGGGCGCTGAGCTCGATCTCGTCGAGTCGACCGCCAGCGGCGACCTGCTCGATCTGGCGATCCAGGTGCGCCACGGTCCAGTTCACGGTGTGTGAGTGGCCGTCCTCTCGAGTCTTGCCGAGCCCCTGGAGGCCGATGATGTCGGCGTGACGACCCGCGTGTTCGAGCAACGCAGCGCCGTTGCCGCCGACCAGGATCGGCAGAGGATCGGTTGACACCTCTCCGACGGTCGCACCGGCGATCGAGTAGTGCGCGCCGGCGAAGTCGACCGTCTCGCCGTCGAACAGTCGCCGGCAGATCTCGACCGACTCCATCAACCGCTGCTTGCGAACTCGTGGCGCTTCGAGCTCGAGCCCAACCGCCGCGAACTCGTGCGGCGTGTGGCCGGCCCCGAGGCCGAGTTCGAATCGACCGCCAGACAGGCGATGCAGGCTCATCGCCTCCCACGCGAGCTGCACCGGATGCCGCATCTCGTTGTTGAGCACCATCGTCGTGAGATGGATGCGTTCGGTGGCGCCCGCGACCGCGGTCAAGGCGAGCATCGGCGACACCCCACCGGGCACGTGATCGGCCACCGAGAACGTGTCGAAACCCAACTCCTCGGCACGGCGGGCCGACTCGGCGAGGTGGCCGTGATGCTCTCCGGTGGCCTGGAATCCGAACCGAATCGGTCGCTGCACGGTCACTCCTGGGATCGAACGAGTTATCTCACTGATGAGATGACTCTAGCGATATATCGTGAACCTCCGTGACCGACGATCAGGACGCACCCGCCACGGTGTTCCCCGGTTTCGGCGCGCTCGCCCACGAACCGGTCGGCGCCCACGCCGAGGTCGTGTCGCTCCTGGCGGAACGCCGCAAGCGCCTCGGTCTCTCGCAGACCGCCGTCGCTGCTCGGATGGGCACCTCGCAGTCCGCCGTGGCCCGGCTCGAAGCCGGGGTCGACGACGTTCGGCTCTCGACGCTCGAGCGCTACGCCGACGCCGTCGACCTGCGACTCGGTTTCGTCCTCGGCGACCCCAGCTGACGTGTCGGCACGCGACGAGCTCGCCGTCCGGTCGCGGCGCCTCCGCCTCACCTCCCTGGACGACGGCGCCATCACCCACAGCGCTGCGCTGTTGATGACGATGGACGGCACGTCGGCCGAACCGATCGAGATCCATCTGGCAATGCCGGTCGGCTCGGTGGCCGCCGTGACGACACTGCTCGACGTGCTCGACCTGATGCGGGCTCCGGTCACGATGCACGCGTCGCTTCCGCTGCGCGGCGCCGGTGCCGCGGTGTTCGTCGCCCACCCGGGAGAGCGGCTGCTCCACGAGCGGGCCGGTCTGGACCTGCGACTCGACCCCGAGCCACCCGTTCACAGCGACCTCACGTCAGCTGCTGCCATCGCGGTCGACCAGCGGGCTGCGCTCGCTCGTCGCATCGCCGAACGTTCGAACCGTGTCGGAGGTGGAGCGGCTGCTGACGACCGGCGAGTTCGTCGATGCGACGAGCTGTATCGAGGCCGGCCTCGCCGACGGCACCACCTGAACGACCCGACACCGACCAGGCAGATGCTCAGCGCCGCCGAGCCAGGTGCAGCCGGGCGCCCCAATGGCGACGGAGTTGGCCGTCGGGCCGCTCCGCAAGCCGATCGCGAATCGCGCCGAAGAGTCGGTCGCGCTGCCACTGCTCCATCGCGAGATGGCCGGAGAACGTGTTCAACAGGTCGATGTAGCGCTCGGCGTCGTAGCGGATCTCCCACTCGAAGGTCGTCGTACCGAGCACGTCGAGCTGGTCACACGCAGCGAGTTCGTCGCTGAGATCGACGAGGTCCTCGACCCCAGGCGGGATGAACGTCGCGCTCTGGCCTTCACCGATCTCGTCGTAGACCAACTGCAGCTCGCCGAAGATCGGGTCCGCGTCGCCAGGAAACACGTGCGACGCGGACCAGATCGCCAGAACACCGCCTGACCGAAGATGCCCTGCTGCCCGCTGCACACGAGTCACCGGGTCCAACCAGTGCCAACAGGTGGCGGCGACCACGAGGTCGTGCGCCTGGACCGGATCGATCTCCTCGAAGCTCGCGACGGTGACGCGCTCACCGAACCGCGATGCCCACACCGCGGCCAACGCGCTGCCCGGTTCGATAGCGGAGACGGATGCACCCCTCGCGACGAGCGCCTCGGTCGCGACGCCGGTGGCCGGGCCGATCTCCAACACTTCCCGGCCGGCAAAGCCACCGAGACTCGCTTCGATCCGGTCGAACAGTTCGTCGGGATAGCGAGGGCGCGCCCGGTGATACAGCTCGGCCGCTCGATCGAAGATCAGACCTCTCGGCCCCTCAGTCATCGCCGGAACTCTCATCGAGGATCGTGGCGAACGCACCGTCCATGCGCTGCAACGTAGCCAAAGACCGGAGCACGGTTCCCGCGCCGATGGTCGAATTCGGCGCGCCGTCGCCGATGCCACGCCATCATCGAGGTTCGTGAGCCACCACAGCTGGGACCTCGGCGACGTCACCATCCACCGCATCGCCTACGTCGACATCGGTGTCGACGGCGCCGCCCTGTTCTCCGTCGATGCCGACGCGGCGCCTGCGTGGACCGAGCCGTGGAAGGTCGACGGCCAGGTCGGCCTCGGCCTCGCGTTCCATGTCATCGAGTCAGGTGACGAGATCATCGTCGTCGACCCGGTCGGTGCGGCGGACGACTTCATCCGCAGCGGTCCCGGTGCGCTCGACCACCAGACGGCCGCGTTCGATGCGCTGGCCGCAGCCGGGTTCGCCCGAGACGCCGTCACCCAGGTCGTCCTGACGCACCTCGACGGCGTCGGCATGGCCGCGTGGGCGGAACTCGACGACACAGCAGAGCTGAGCTGGCGGCCTGCGTTCCCGAACGCCCGCCTCGTGGTGTCCGATGTCGAACACCGCTACCTCGCCGACCTCGACGATGTCCCCGGACAGGCGGCATTCGACGCACTCGACAGAGCGGGCCACGTCACGACGGTCGACGCACCCGCCGAGCTCGCTCCCGGCGTGCGGGTACGTCTCAGCGGCGGCCACTCCCCCGGCCACCTGTCCATCGACATCGACGGCAACGACCGGGCGGCGACCCTGCTCGGCCACCTCGCCGTCACTCCGTTCCACGTCCTCGACCCGAGCAACGCCAACCAACACGTCGACGACGCGGCCGGCGCTGCAGCGCAACGGACCGAGTTGGAACGGGCGATGCGCGACGGCCGGCTTCTCGGCGGTTCGCTCTGGCCCGCGCCGGGCTACGGCACCGTCGTGTCGGTCGATCCGCCCGAGGTCTCACCGGCGGGAATCTGACGTTCACTTCGCGTCCACCCACAGTTCACCGGTAGCGTCCAGACGTCGGAGAGGGGCGACATGACGACGACGCACGACGGTGCGACCGAGCCGACGCGCTCACCGATGCGACAGCTCTTCGGGGACGACAACTTCCGCCGGTTCTTCACCGCCCAGTTGCTCTTCAACCTCGCCGGCGGCACGACTCGGTTCGCGTTCGCCTACTTCGTGGTGCAGCTGTCGGACTGGCCGTCAGCCGAGGGCCTCGTGATCATCGCGCTCGGCCTGCCGGCGTTGTTCCTGTCGATTCCTGCTGGTGCGCTGATCGACCGAGTCGATCGAAAGCGCCTCTACCTCACCGGCGCCGGATGCGCGGCGGCTGCGTTGTTCGTCGTCGCGGCACTCACGTCCGTCGGCATCACCACGCCGCGATGGCTGGCGTTCATCGCCGTCTTCATCGGCGCAGCGACCACCTTCGTCGGACCGCTCGTGAGCGCCGTCGTTCCCGATCTGGTGCCCGCCGAGCGCATCATGAACGCGGCAGCGCTGCAGAACGGCGGCAGCATGGCGGCGCAGTTCGTCGGCGCCGTCACGACCGGCATCATCTTCGACGTCGCCGGTGAGGCTGCCGGCTTCTACTTCCTGGCTGCGATGGCGACGCTCGCGGTCACCGGGATGACACGCGTCCACTTTCCGAACGCCGACCGCTCCGGTGAACCCACCGAGACCACCATCGGCGCCGACATCATGGCCGGCCTGCGCTACGGCTTCGGCAGTGAACCGCTGAGGTCGTTGCTGGTCGTCACCATCATCCTGGGTTCGTCGTTCAGCGTGCTGCAGACGACGATGCCGCGGGTGGTCGAGGAGATCTACCTGCGCGACGGTCGGTCCGCGGGGTTCATCGTCAGCGTGTTCGGCGTCGGCATGCTGATCAGCTCCGGGTTCATCGCCGGCCGCGACAACATGCGACACGGGCGAAACGTGGCGATCTTCATCGGCGTCGGCCTCGGTCTCGGCCAGCTCCTCGTGAGTCTCCAGAGCAACTACTGGCTCGCCGTACTCGCCATGATCGCCTGGGGCGCCAACGCCGGCATCGCCATGGCGAGCCACCGGACCCTGCTGCAGACCCAGACCGAAGCTCCGATGATGGGCCGGGTCATGGGCATCATGATGCTCGGCTTCGCCGGTGGACTGCCGATCGGTGCGGCCCTGTCCGCCCTCCTCACCCCTCGTCTCGGGCTACAGGAGACCATGACCTGGGTCGGCGCTGTGACGATCGCGTTCACTGCGCCGTTGCTGTGGCGCCGCGTGATCCGCACCCTCTGAAGGTCGCTGCCTGCCAGGGTCGGCGACGACTCAGAACGTCTCGAAGGTCTCCAGCTGCAACGCCAGCGAGGCGCTGCGGTCGGCCATCGCGGCGAACATCAGGTCGCCACGATCGGTCTGACCGACGATCTGACTCGCGACGACCGCCATCAGGTAGCCGGCGAGGGCGCCACGACGTAGACCGGCCCACGCCTCGGGACGATCGACAGCGACCCCACGTCCTTCGAGGCCGTCGACGTACCGGTCGAACAGCGGTCTGGTCTGCGACTCCTGCTCGGCTGCCCCGAGGCCCGTGCCGATGAAGTAGGCGAGGTCGGTGAACGGTGACCCGTGCCCCGTGGTCTGCCAGTCGACGACAGCCAGACGCTTGCCCGGCACCCACAACATGTTGTCGAGGCGATAGTCGCCGTGGGTCACCGACTGCGGACCGGCCGTCGGCGTCAACCACTCGTTCACCCGCGGGAGGAACCGACGGCCGACCTCCACGTGGGCCGGGTTCATGTAGGGGCCGATCTGGGCGACGAAGCCGTCGAACACCATCGAGAAGAGTCCGCCGGTCGCGGCCGCCGACGGCGGCCCGCGGCACGAATTCGAAGAAGAAGAAAAATAGGAAAAAGAAGAA
>JAHDHM010000169.1:0-1327 GCA_020631315.1 Acidimicrobiales bacterium | reverse complement strand
GAGCCCGCCGGTCGCGGCCGCCGACTCCGGGTCGCGGCGGGACATCCACTCGTGCTCGTCGAGGCTGGCGTCGTTCCACCTCGGAGCATGCAGACCGACCAGCTCGTCGACCGCGGCCTCGGCCTCGCCGTCGCGGCAGCCGTCGAGCTGATCGCCCTGGGTACGCGGCGCGAGGTCCTCGAGCAGCAGCATGAACGAGCCGGCCTCGAGGTCGAGGTCCACGTGGTGACACTTGGGAATCCGGATGTCGACGGAGTCGGCGATGTGGGCGTAGAACTGCGACTCACGCTCGTAGGACCGCGTCATCACGCCCGTGGCCCGACTCTTCTCGTCGAGCGCCGGGAACTTGCCGACGACGGAGGCCGGACGGTCGCCGCTGTCGGTCGACCAGGTGAGCCGGTAGCGGACGTTCTCACCGACCTGCCCGGTACCGACGGACGCGGACTCGAACGACACGACCTCAGCGCCGTCGGCAACGCCGCTTGTGGCCAGCAGCTCGGTCAGGATCGCCGGCGTGATCTCGTCGTGGGAGAGGATCACTCGTAGGTCCTCTCGGTCCACCACGGGAAGAAGTCGGGCATGTCGTCGGCGGCGGACATCGAGAACTCGGCCGGCCGCTTCTCCAGGAACGACACGACGCCCTCTTTGGCATCTGGTGCGGCGCCGAGTGCGCTGATGGCTCGACTGTCGACCTTGTGGGCCTCCATCGGGTGATCAGCACCGAGCATCTTCCAGAGCATGTGGCGAGTCATCGCCACCGACACCGCCGACGTGTTCTCTGCGATCTCGCCGGCGATGGCCCGAGCAGCAGGAAGCAGATCCTCGGGCTGGTGTACGGATCGGACCAGACCTCCATCGAGAGCTTCCTGGGGTCCGAAGACCCGCCCCGAGTACGTCCACTCCAATGCCTGGCTCAAGCCCACGACACGGGGCAGGAACCACGACGAGCAGGCTTCGGGCACGATGCCGCGACGAGCGAAGACGAAGCCGATCTTGGCGTTCGTGGACGCAAGACGGATGTCCATCGGCAACGTCATCGTGACGCCCACACCGACGGCCGGGCCGTTGATCGCTGCGATCAGCGGCTTGCGGCTCTCGAAGAGGCGAAGGGTGAGGCGCCCGCCCCCGTCGCGTGGCGCTGCGGCATCGGTGTCACCGCGCATCGCTGCGCGCTCAGCGCTGTCGCTGCGGTTCGCGTTGTCGAAGGTGTTCGCGCCCTCGCCGAGATCAGCCCCGGCGCAGAACCCGCGCCCGGCGCCGGTGACGATGACAGCACGAACGTCATCGTCGGCGTCCGTCGCATCGATCGCCGACATCATGTCGATCA
>JAHDHM010000168.1 GCA_020631315.1 Acidimicrobiales bacterium | reverse complement strand
ACCGGACCACTCGCCGATCTCGAGATCACCGTCGTGCGAGTCCCCACACTGGAGCCGGGCGATCAAGATGAGATCGACCTCAACGTCCACAACCACGGCCCATCGCCCTCAGGTGGCGTGACGGTGGTGTACGACCTCCCCGACGGCGTCGACTTCGACCACGGGCACCCGAACCCGAGCAACTGCTCCCTGGTCGACCGCACGGTCAGCTGCCCGGTCGCCGGACCCATCCCGAACGGCGGTGACGTACCCGTCACGGTCCCGGTGCGGCTCGGGCCGAACCCTCCACCCGACGACACCATCGCCCCGAGCCAGGTTCGCCTCGTCGACCCGACGGTCACCGATCCGAACCCCGGCAACGACACCGTCGACGCGGCTCCCGCCCTCGAACTGTCGAGAGCGACCGTCAGCGGCCGGGTCTTCCTCGACGCCGACCGCGACGGAACGCTGGACGGCGGCGAACTCCCGCTGTCGCAGGTACGGATCCGCCTGATCGCCGCAGGTGCCGACGCCACGTTCGGCACCGACGACGACATCGAGACCGACACCTTGACGAATGCCGGGACCTACACCTTCACCGACCTCGAGGACGGCGACTACCTGATCGAGGTCGACCCGACCACGCTGCCCGACGGCGTCTACGTGACCGACGACGCCGACGGCGGCGCGGACGATCAGATCACCATCTCGATGGCCGGCAACACGGTGCTCGAACGCGACTTCGGCGAGTACTACGCCGCGATCTCCGGCGTCTTCCGTGACGCATCCGGAACACCGATCGCGAACGCCACAATCACGGTGACGTCGTCGAACGGCAACACGTTCACGACGACGACCGATGCTGGGGGCGGCTTCCTCGTCGAGGGCTCCGCCGACAAGACGATCGAACTCGGCACCGCCACGATCGCCGGTGTCGACGACGCCGGCAACCCGATCGAGGCCGACGTCGAGGTCGTCGGTGCCCGCGTCCACGAACGAGACCTCGCCGCACCCACCGACCCGGCGGCTGCACCCACGACCACGGCTCCCCCGGCCACCGAGACCGACGGCGGCCTCGCCCGAACCGGTGCCTCGACCGGCCGGGCCGCTGCCCTCGCCGTCGTGCTCATGGCCGCCGGTGCGGCGCTCATCGCCCACGCTCGCCGTGACCGTCCGGCCGTCGACCACGGCATCCCTGGCCTGTGAGCGTGTTGCGGCGCGCTGCGTCGGCCCTCCGGTTCCCGATCCTCGGGGTCGTCCTGCTGCTCACCGTCGCAGGCGTCCCGGCGCTGTCCGCGCCCGGGGACCTCGACGACGACGGCATCCCGGACAACGTGGACGCCGACGACGACAACGACGGCATCCCCGACGCCGAGGAGTGTCTCGAGAGCTTCGTGACCTTCTCGACGATCCACGTCCCGAATCACCTGTCACTCGCCGAGATCCCGCTGCTGTTCGACGGCGACATCTCCCACACCGGCAACAAGGACCTGCGGATCCATCAGTCCGACGACCCTGGCGACAACGTGCTCACCATGCGGCTGAGCGAGACCATGCCCGCGGGCACGCCGTTCACGCTCTACGTCGAGAACGACGACGCCGACGGCGACGACGCCCAGGACATCGTCGACAGCCTCCTCGCGTCGGGCGTCGACCACACGTACTGGGATCGCGACGGCGACGGCGTGCTCGAGGCCGAGGACTTCGACGTCAACGGCGACGGCGACACCGAGGTCCGTGACGGCGACTACAGCCCCGTGGGCGTGACGATCTCGTTCTACGACGGCAACCCTGGCTATCCCGCGGGCTCGGGCCCTGGCACGGTCGTCCACTCCGCCTACAGCCCTGTCGAGATCATGGCCCCGGTCGTCTATCCGACGAACGTCACGTCGCCCGCACCCTTCGACCACATCGTCATCGAGTCCACCTTCGACGGCACCGGCAAGGACCCTCGGTTCGTCGAGATCGAGATCGCCGGCTTCGGCAACGACGGCACCCTCGGCTTCCCGAAGGGAACGGCGATCGACACGGATGGCGACGGCGTCATCGACTGCCACGACCTCGACAGCGACAACGACGGCATCTCGGACCTCGTCGAGAGCGGCGCCGACCCCGCCGTCGTCGCGTTGGACACCAACGGGGACGGGATGATCTCGCCGTCCGAGTCACCCGACGGGGACAGCGACGGGCTCATCGACGTCTTCGGAACCGGTACGGAACCAGGTGATGACGACGCCGACGGCATCGACGACTTCCTCGACCTCGACAGCGACGGCGACGGCATCCCCGACAACGTCGAGGCACAACGAACCATCGGCTACGTCGCACCGGCCGCCGACTCGACGGCGACCTACGCTGCGAACCGCGGCGTGAACTCCGCCTATCTCATCGGGCTGTCGCCGCGCGACACCGATGGCGACGGTGTACCCGATCACCTCGACCTCGACAGCGACGACGACGGCCCTGACGACACCACCGAAGCCGGCCTGTCACTCTCGGGCAACATCGGTCTGAACGGACTCGACAACGCAGTCGAGACGGGCGGGATCGACCAGGGGTGGACCGACCCGAACGGCATCATCGACGTACCGTCCGCGCTCCCCGACGACGACGGCGACGTGGCCGACGACGACCCTCCGCGCAGTGACGTCGACTACCGGGACGACGAAGCCACAGCCGTCCACGACCTCGCACTCGCCTTCTCCACGCCGGACGAGCCGGCCCAAGAATCCGACGTGCTGTTCACCGCGGTGGTCTCCAATCTCGGCGTCACCACGGACCCGGGTCCGGTCGAGCTGACCGTCGACTTCTCGGCCGCCTACCGCTCGCTCGGCGCCGGCAGCCTCGGCTGGTCCTGCTCGAACAACCCGAACCGGATCAGGTGCTTCTTCCTCGGACCGGTGGCACCGGGCGAATCCACTCCCCCGCTGCAACTGCTCACGAGCGTCATCGGCCCCAAGGACAGCGACGCTCGAGCCCACGCCGTCGCGGTCGGCGCGCTCCCCGAACCCGACCTCACGAACAACGAGGTCACCCTCAGCGCGCCGGTGCAGGGCGGCATACCCGGTACGGGCATCGAGACCTCGACCGGGCTGCTGTCGGGCAGCAGCCTGATCCTCGCCGGCTCGGCCATGGTCCGCTGGTCACGGCGGATGGAGCGAACCATCGAGTCTTCAGGGCACTGGTGAACGACAGAGCCCCAGGCGGATCGACCTACGTCGGCGCCTGGGGCTCTCTCGAATCTGGCTCCGGGGGTGGGGCTCGAACCCACGACCTGCGGATTAACAGTCCGACGCTCTGCCAACTGAGCTACCCCGGAAGGGCGAAAAGTGAATATAGCGGGTGCAGCCGGGGAACTCGATCAGTTCTCCAGATACTCCTTCAGACGAGCCGACCGCTGCGGGTGACGCAGCTTGGCGAGGGTCTTGGCCTCGATCTGACGCACCCGCTCACGGGTCACGCCGAACTCCTTGCCGACCTCTTCGAGCGTCAGCGGTTTGGCCCCGCCGAGGCCGAACCGGCGGGCGACGATGGCCGCCTCCCGCTCGCCGAGATCCGCCAGGACCTCCTGGACTTCGGTCTGCAGCAGGTGCTTGGTGGCGATGTCGGCAGGCAGGGCCGCGGTCTCGTCCGAGATGAAGTCCGCGAGGCTCGCATCCTCCTCGTCACCGCGTGGCGAGTCGAGGCTGAGCGGATCCTGCGACATCTGCAGCAGATCTCGGACCTTCACCACGTCGAGGTCGGCGATCCGGGCGACCTCCTCGACCGTCGGCTCCCGGCCGAACTCCTGCACCAGCTCACGTTGGATCCGGGTCACCCGGTTGAGCAGGTCGACCATGTGAGCCGGCAGGCGGATGGTCCGGGACTGATCGGCGATCGCACGGGTGATCGACTGGCGGATCCACCACGTCGCATAGGTCGAGAACTTGAAGCCCTTCGGGTGATCGAACTTCTCGACCGCACGCATCAGACCGAGGTTGCCCTCCTGCACGAGGTCGAGCAGGACCATCCCGCGACCCACGTACCGCTTCGCGACCGACACGACGAGTCGGAGGTTCGCCGAGCACAGATGTTCGAAGGCCACCTCGCCGTCGGCTTTCTCGGCTCGCCACACCGAGATGGTGGCTGCGTCGACCAGCGGGCAGCTCTCCGGCGCATCGATCTGCTCGAGCTTCTTCGCCGCCTCAGAGCCGACGGCGATGCGTTCGGCGATCGCCACCTCTTCCTCGCGACTGAGCAGCGACACCTGGCCGATCTCGCCCAGGTACTGCTTGACGGGGTCGCTGGAGCCGGTGCGGCTCAGGGCTGCGCGACGAGCTCGTCGCCGGTCCAACACGTCGCCCATCTCACCCCCCGTCCTCGTCGATCAGCCACGCTAGCAACGCCTCGATGGCCGGTAGCCGCAGATCGGTGCTCTGGAGTTCCTCGGTCCGATCGGCGAGCCACTGAAGCAACGGCTGCGCCTCGCGTGCCATCTCGAGATCATTGCCGACCTCTGCCGCGAGATCGCGCCGCGCACGGTTCGCCGCGTCGCGCACGACCCAGCCGAGGTCTTCGATCGGGTCGACGCCGTCGGCCACCGGCTCCAACGACAGACGGCGCAACAGATCGGCGACGGCCTCCGGTTCGTCGTCGAGGCGACGTTCCCAGCCCTCCTGCGTGACCAGCTCGAAGGCACGGATCGTGACCGACGACGTGAACAGACAGCGATGCGCACGCGGGCCGACGTGCTCGGCGCGATGGATCAGCAGACGGATCAGCTCCTGCTCCCGCACGTCGATCGCATCGAAACGAGTCGCCCCGGGGCGACCTCCGCTGAACCGTCCACCGGTGAACCCGCTGCCGCCACCAGACGGCGCTGAGCCCATGAGCTCGGGGTCGTCGTCGTAATACAGCGGCGGCTCGTTGGCCGACCACGGTTCGCCCGCGGGCCCCGGCTCGGCACGGCGCTGCTCGGTTCGGTGCTGTTCGGTTCGGCGTGGCGTGTTGCGCCCACCTTGCTGTTGGTTCGGCACCTGACGCTGTTGGTTCGGCACCTGACGTGGGCGGCCGAGCGGCAGCCGCTGCAACATCTGCCGGAGACGGTGCGGCTCCATCCGAGTCTGGGATGCGACCTCCATCACGTACTGGTCACGCAGCAGCTCGTTCGGGTGCTCGGCGACGACAGCGATGGCGGTCTCGGCAGCACGAGCGCGACCTTCGGGAGTGTCCAACGACTCGGCCGCCAGCGCCCGATCGATCCGGTATTTCAGGAACGGCACCGCACCGTCGATGGCCGCCTGCAGCTGTGCCGGCCCGTCCTCGTGCTCCGCGAGCTCGCCCGGATCGGCGCCATCGGGCAACGCCGCCACACGCACCTCGATCTCGTAGGCCCGCTCCCACTCGTAGAAGCGATCGGCGGCGGCCTTGCCGGCACCGTCGGCGTCGAACGACAACACGACCGTCGACGCGAACTTCTTCATCAGACGCACGTGCTCTTCGGTGAGCGACGTGCCGCACGTGGCCACCGCCCTGGGCAACCCTGCCCGGAAGTAGCCGATGACGTCCGTGTAGCCCTCGCACACGATGATCTGGTTCTTCGCGACCGCGTCCTTCTTCGCCCAGTTCAGGGCGTAGAGCACACGAGACTTGTCGTACACGTCGGACTGCGCCGAGTTCTTGTACTTCGGCGGCTCGCCCTCCGGCAGCTGGCGCCCTCCGAAACCGACGGCGTTGCCGTTGGCGTCGAAGATCGGGAACATCACCCGGTCACGGAAGAAGTCCTGCTGCTTGCGACGCCGGTTCACGAACCCGAGACCCGCTCGCTCGAGATCACCGGAGCTCACCTGCAGGTGGCGCGCGAGCTCGTCCCAACCGCCGGGTGCGTAACCGAGCTGGAACTGCTCCACGGTCTCCTTGTCGTACCCCCGGCTCCGGAGATAACCACGGGCACGGCCCGCGTCGGCGCCGGCGAGGAGGCGCTGGTGGTAGAACTCGCCCGCAGCTCCCAGCAGCTCGTGCTGGCGTTTGCGTCGCGACCGGCGGGCCGAGTCGGCCCCGCTCTCCTCGTAACGAAGGACGAGGCCCTGCTTCGCGGCCAGCCACTCCATGGCGCCGGGGAAGTCGAGACCCTCCATCTCCTCCACGAACGAGATGACGTCGCCGCTGCGCTGACAGCCGAAGCAGTAGTAGAAGCCCTTCTCGGCCGAGACCGAGAACGACGGCGACTTCTCGCCATGGAACGGGCACAGACCCATCCAGTTGTTGCCGGTCTTGCGGAGCGCGACGAACTGGCTCACGACCCCGACGATGTCGGCCCCGTCACGGACCTTCTCGATGTCCTCGGCGTGGATGCCCATCCTGCCCGCGACGCTAGCAAGCGGACCGGCCGACCCGAACCTGCGTTCGCCCTCAGCCGAGGTCGTCCCATGCGGCGCCGGCGACCGGACGCTCCTCGGCATCGACGAGCACCAGCGCCTGGGCGACGGCCATCCGGGCCACCGGCACGCGGTACGGCGAACAGCTCACGTAGTCGAGCCCGCACCGCACGAAGTGCTCGATGCTCGACGGGTCTCCGCCGTGCTCACCACAGACACCGAGCTTGAGATCGCGACGCTCCGCCCGACCATCCGACGCCGCCTGGCCGACCAGCTTGCCGACCCCGGACCGGTCGAGCTGCTCGAACGGGTTCGCCGGCAACAGACCCCGTTCCAGGTACCGCGGCATGAGGCGGCTCTCGACGTCGTCGCGGCTGAAGCCGAACGTGAGCTGGGTCAGATCGTTGGTGCCGAAGCTGAAGAAGTCGGCGTGGCGAGCCAGCTCGCCGGCATCCAAGGCGGCCCGAGGCGTCTCGATCATCGTGCCGATGGTGATGTGGCCCGCCTCGACATCGCTGCCGGCCAACGCCGACTCGACCCATGCCCGCGCCCCTGCCAGCTCGGGTCCGTTGACAGTCAGCGGGATCATGATCTCGACCTGCGGGTCGCCGCCCGCGGCGAGGCGCTGCTGCACCGCCTCGACGAGCGCCGTGACCTGCATCTCGTAGAGGCCCGGTTTCAACCACGCCAGCCGGACACCACGGGTGCCGATCATCGGGTTGACCTCGTGCCACTCCCGCGCGGCAGCGAGCAGCGCCGCACCGTCGGCGTCGAGCTCCCCACGAGCCTCGGCGACGACCAGCTCCTCGAGGTCCGGCAGGAACTCGTGCAGCGGCGGGTCGAGCAGCCGGATCGTCACCGGCAGGCCGTCCATCGCCTCGAGGATCGAGACGAAGTCCTCCCGCTGCGCCAACCGCAGACGGGTGAGCGCCATCTTCTCCTTGGCCGGCGACTCGGCGAGGATCATCTGGCGCATGATCGGCAGCCGGTTCTCGGCGAGGAACATGTGCTCAGTGCGACACAGGCCGATGCCCTCTGCTCCGAACCCACGGGCGACCGCGGCGTCGTCGCCGGTGTCGGCGTTGGCACGGACAGCCATGCGGTCGCCACGG
>JAHDHM010000167.1:3943-7467 GCA_020631315.1 Acidimicrobiales bacterium | reverse complement strand
GGTGCGGTCGAGCCGCTGACGGCCGGCGAGTACGTCGTCGACTACGGCTCGCTCGGCACGATCGAGTTCACGGCGTCCTGATCTGAGATGAGCGGCCACCGCTCGTACGCCGAGCAGTCCCGGGCCTACTTCACCCGGCCGGCCGAGGGTGTCGCGACCGCACCGGTCGGCGGCGACGCCGCATGGCGGGGCCCGCAGCTCGCGGCGACACGCGAGCGGTGGCTGGTCGAATTGTCCGCCGGGCACGTCGGCGAGCTCCACGACGTGACCGCCGCAGCGATGGCCGGCGGCGTGTCGATGTCCGACGTGACCGCCGACGCCGTCCCTCTGCCCGGCTGGGCCGATGACGTGGCGGCCTGGCGGGCTGAGCTCGACGGTGGTCTCGGCGTGGTCTGCCTCCGGGGGATCCCGGTGAGGGAGTGGGGGCGCGAGTTCAGCGCCTACGCCTACTGGGTGCTCGGTCATCATCTCGGCGCACCGGGTGCGCAGAACCCGGCCGGTGATCTGCTCGGCCACGTGTACGACGAGCCGGGCAAGCCGAGCGACGAACTCGTTCGCCTCTACCGAACCGCCGACGACATCGCCTTCCACTGCGACGCAGCCGACGTCGTCGGGCTGCTGTGTCTTCGAACGGCGCGCACTGGAGGTCAGAGCCGGCTGGCCAGTTCGGTCGCGGTGTTCGACGAGCTGCTGGCCCGGCGGCCCGACCTGGCACCGAACCTGTTCGAGCCGTTCCACATCGACCGACGCGACGAGCAGCCCGCAGGTGAGGCGCCGACCTTCACACTGCCGTCGGCCGCCTGGGACGGCACGTCGCTGCGGACGTTCTGGCACAGCGACTACATGCGTTCCGCGGAACGTCACGACACCGTCGAGTTCTCCGACGACCGGCGCGAGCTCATCGCGCTCTACGACGAGATCGCCGGTTCACCCGAGTTCCGCTTCGACATGTGGCTCCAGGAGGGCGACATCCAGCTCATCTCGAACCACACCGTCGTCCACGCCCGCACCGCGTTCGACGACCACGACGACCCGGACGAACGACGGCACCTGCTGCGGCTGTGGCTCACCCTCGACTGAACCCGCCCGAATCACGGCGAGCAGCCGAGCGGTCCGCGATGATGGCCTGATGGGACGCCACGCCATCAAGACGCCGCCACACCACGCCACTTGGCAGGAGTTCCTCGACGTGTGGGTCGAAGCCGATCAGATCGACGTGTTCGAGTCGGCGTGGAACTGGGACCACTTCTACCCACTGGCCCCGCCGTACGACGGCCCCAACCTCGAGGGCTGGACCATGCTCGGCGCCATGGCCCAGGCCACGTCACGGTTGCGGATCGGGGCGATGGTCAACGGCATCCACCATCACCACCCGGCCGTCGTCGCTGGCGGCGACGCTCGACCACATCTCCGGCGGGCGGTTCGAGCTCGGCCTCGGCGCCGGCTGGAACTTCATGGAATCCGACGCCTACGGCATCGCTCTCGGCGAGCTGCGTGACCGCAGCGACCGCCTCGAAGAGGGCGTCGAGGTCATCACGTCGCTGCTGTCCAACACTGTCACGAACCACCGGGGCCGCTTCTTCGAGCTGACCGACGCCTGGTGCGAACCGAAGCCCGTCCAGTCGAAGATCCCGATCGTCATCGGCGGCAAGGGCCGGATGCGGACGCTGCGCACCGCGGCCAGGTTCGCCGACCAGTGGGACATGACGTTCCCGGACTCGCCCGCGGCGTGGCGGGAACTCGACGAGGTGCTGCGCGGGCACT
Source organism: Acidimicrobiales bacterium (assembly GCA_020631315.1). The sequence goes on along the minus strand of JAHDHM010000167.1, from coordinate 5,703 downwards.
GCGAGCGGGTCGGCCGAGACCAGTCCGAGATCGCCCGATCCGTGCACCTGGGTTTCGACGAGGACGCGGCCCCGGGCGCACTCGCAGAGCACGCCCAGGGATTCTTCGACGCCGGCGTCGACATCGTCGTGTGGTCGATGCGAGGTCCGATGGACGCCGCCCGTCTGGCTCCGTTGGCTGCTGCGCTTTCGTGAGCCCAGCTCTCTGACGTGGGTGGCGGTCAGCTGCAGTCGGTGCAGGTGCCGATGAGGTCGAGTCGGTGGGCGTCGGGGGAGAAGCCGACCGCCTCGGCGACCTCGTGGAGAGCTCGGTCGAGCCGGTTCTCGATGCCGGTGTCGAGTGCGAAGTCGGCGACGTCACCGCACGACGAGCAGATGAGGTGATGGTGGTGGTGGGTCAGGTGCTCCGCCAGCTCGTAGCGAGCGAACTCGTCGTTCGTGACGATGCGGGTGACGGCACCGACCTCCTCGAGGATGGTCAGGTTCCGATAGACGCTCGATTGAGCGAGGGTGTCATCCATCGCCAGGATCTGGGTGATCGTGAGCGGTCCACCGCCTTGCTGGAGGGCCGACACCAGTCGGCGGCGGCCCGACGTGTAGCGCTGTTGCGCCCGCAGGAGGAGGGCGGACACCTCGTCGTCGACGTCGTCGGAGCTCACGGACCGGAGCGTACCGGGAACTGAGAACGACTGGGAACGCGCAGGGCCGCCACGGGGCCGTTGCGTCAGTGCTCGTGGTGGTGAGGATCGTGATGATGTGGGTCGTCGAGCACGAGCTCGTCGCCGACCTTGCTGAACGCCGCACCGAACGCAGTGCGCAGGTTCTCTTCCGTCAGCACGTCGTCGGGCGGGCCGATGGCGATCGCATGACCGTCGAGGATCAGCACCTGGTCGCAGCGGCGAGCTTCGTCGAGGTGGTGGGTGGTGACGATGACAGCACGATCGCGCTCGACCTCTTCGTCGATCACGTCGAGGATGACCTGGCGGGACACCACGTCGAGGCCGGTGACGGGTTCGTCGAGCAGTAGCACGTCGGCGTCCTGGGCGAGCCCCTGGGCCACCAGCACGCGCTGGCGCTGTCCGCCGGACAGATCGTGGAGCTGGCGATGGGCGAGGTCCGTGATGTCCATCCGCTCGAGTGCGGTGGCGACGATCTGCCGGTCGGCCGACCCGAAGCGGCGGAACAGTCCGAGCGTGGGGTAGCGGCCGAGGGCCACGGTCTCCTCGACCGTGATGGGCATGCTGCGATCGACCTCGGTCGACTGCAGTACGAAGGCGGGGCGGCCGCCCGCGACCTCGGCGGAGCCGGCGCTCTTGTCGACCGTGCCGGCGAGCACGCCGAGGAAGGTCGACTTGCCGGCGCCGTTGGCACCGATCACGGCCAGCGACGAGCCGCTCGGCAGATCGAGGTCGAGGTGGCACAGCGCGAGGTGATCGTCGTAGTGAACCTCGAGTCCCCGGGTTCGGATCGCCAGTCGGCCGTCGGTCATGGGGTGACAGCGTACGCGCTGGAATCGAGATCAATTCTCATTTCGCGCCGCGCGGTGGTGTCGACGGGGATAGTGTGAGCAACTGAGAGTGATTCCCACTCCTGTCTCGAATCCTCGTCCCCCGGAGATCACCGTGTCGCGCTGCATTCGTCAACTCAGCTCGCTTCGTCAGCTGTTCGTACTGCTCGCCGCTCTCGTTCTGTTCGCCGCAGCGTGCGGAGACGCCGACGACAATGGGGACGAGGGCGCTTCCGACGAGGTGCCGACCAGCG
>JAHDHM010000167.1:0-3843 GCA_020631315.1 Acidimicrobiales bacterium | reverse complement strand
GGCACGGTCGTCGTCACCACGAACATCCTCGGCGACGTCGTCGCGAACCTCGTCGGCGGCCAGCTCGAGGTCGTCACGGTCATGCCGGTCGGTGCCGATCCTCACGACTTCTCGCCGTCGGCGCAGCAGATCGCTCAGATGACCGAGGCGGCGGTGCTGATCAGCAACGGCGCGTCGTTCGAAGAGGGTCTGCTGGACGTCATCGAATCAGCCGAGGGCGACGGCGTGGCCGTGTACGAGGCCATCACGGGGGTGTCGACCGTCGAGTTCGGTGAGGCCGGTCACGACGATCACGGCCATGAAGGCGAAGAGGGCCACTCGGGCGAAGCGGCGCATTCCGATGAGGAGGGCCACGAGGACCACGAGGGTGAAGGTGAAGAGGCGCATTCCGACGAGGACAGCCATTCCGACGAGGAGGGCCACGACGACCACGGTCACTCCGGCGATGATCCGCACTTCTTCACCGATCCTGCTCGCATGGCCATTGCGGTCCACGGGATCGCCGACTTCCTGATCGCCACCGTCCCCGGCATCGACGCCGAGGCGCTCGAGGCGAGCGCCGACGCCTACATCGCCGAACTCGAGACGCTCGACGCCGAGGTCGCTGAACTCGTGGCGGGCATCCCGGAGGCGAACCGCGTCCTCGTCACCAACCACGAGGTGTTCGGCTACTTCGCCGAGCGCTATGGCTTCGAGGTCGCGGGTGCGGTCATCCCGAGCGGCACGACCGCCGAGGGAGCCGACGCTCGTGCGCTGGCGGAGCTCGCGGAGCTGATCGAGGCCGAAGGCGTCATGGCGATCTTCGCCGACACGTCGTCGTCGGACGAGCTCGCCAGCACGCTGGCCGCCGAGGTCGGCGACATCGCCGTGGTCGAGCTGTACTCGGAGTCGCTTGGCGAGGCGGGCAGCGATGGCGCCACCTACATCGACATGATTCGCACGAACGCACAACGCATCGCCGCCGCTCTGGCAGGCTGACGGGCGTGGACCTCCTGATCGACGCCTTCGAACCCGCGTTCATGCAGCGGGCGTTGATCGGGAGCCTCGTCGCCGTGGTCGCGACGTCCATCGTCGGCACCTGGGTGGTGCTGCGAGGGCTCGCGTTCCTCGGTGACGCCCTGGCGCACGGGGTGATCCCCGGCATCGCCCTGGCGGTGTTGTGGGGGTTCAGTCCGGTCATCGGTGCGTTCGTCGCTGCGCTGGTGATGAGCGGGCTCGTCAGCGTCGTGTCCAGCCGCACCGTCGTGCGCGAGGACACGGCCATCGGCCTGCTGTTCGTCGGGATGCTGTCGTTGGGCATCGTGATCGTCAGCCGGGCCCGTTCGTTCTCGACCGAGGTCACGGCGTTGCTCTTCGGCGACGTCCTCGGCGTCAGCCGCGACGACATCCGCTCGCAGATGATCGCCACCGCTGTCGTGCTGCTGATCACCGTCGCGCTCTACCGCCCGTTCATGGCGCTCACGTTCAACCGGACCAAGGCCCAGACCCTCGGCATGCACCCGAAGGTCGCCCAGGCGGCGCTGCTGGCCATGCTGGCGCTCAGCATCGTGGCCAGCTTCCAGGCCATCGGCACGCTGCTCGTGTTCGGCCTGCTGGTCGGTCCGCCGGCGACCGCGTCGTTGCTGGTGCGTCGGGTGCCCATGATCATGTTCGTGTCGACGTTGCTCGGTGCGCTGTCCGTCGTGTGCGGTCTGCTGATCAGCTTTCACCACGGCACCGCAGGTGGGGCGACGATCGCGGGCCTCAGCGTCGCCCAGTTCTTCGTCGTGCTGACGGTGCGCGAACTCGCCGCCGCCGTTCGGCCGCGTCCGGCGACAACGCCTGCATGAGCGCGGCAGCTGCGGTCCTGGGATCGGTCGCCGAGCTGCTCGTCGCCCGGCGTGGCGCGGTCGATCACGTCGCTGAAGTGCTCGAGGTCCTTGCTGCGCTCGAGCCGACCGTGGAGCGTGACCTCGTGCCGGCGCCACCGCACGGACCCGAACTGAGCGCTGCGCTGGGCGAGATGCGGCGAGCCGGAGGGCGGCTCGGCGAGATCGGCAGGCAGATTGCCGGTGGAGCCGGCGAGCTGCGCTGGCGGGTCGACGACGGTCGGTACTACCGCGACGACGCCCCGGTCGGTGACGGGTATCGCGACGGGAACATGCACGTCGTTCTGGGCGAGATGGGCGGAGCCTCGGCGGGGTTGTTCCTGCTCCGAGCCGGCGTGGACTACCGAGACCATCGCCACGCAGCGCCCGAGCTGTACCTCAACCTCGCCGGACGACCCGAGTGGCGGTTCGACGGTGGTCCGTGGCGCGAGATGGCGCCTGCGTCGGTGGTCTGGAACGAGCCAGGCCGCGTCCACGCCACGCGTTCGGGCCCGACAGCATGGCTGTCGTTCTGGTGCTGGACCGCGGACAGCGACGGGTGGTGCGAGGTCGTCGAGTCGGTGTGACCGCCGGCTACGCGGCGGTCGTGGCCGCCCGGCTGGTGAGTTCGTCGGCGAGGCCGGTCAGGGCGCCGCGGACGATGGCGACCGCCTGGCGGCCGTAGAGGCTCGACGCAGGCGAGCGCGGCTCCATCCCGTCGGGGAGCGGCACCCGTCCGAGCAGATGGAGGTGGCAGCGCCCCGCGACGTAGCGGGCCAGCTCCAGGTCGGCGTCGAGCTCGATGCCCATCGGGTCCTGTCGGAACCATCGAACGGGGACGAGCACGGCGTCGGTGCGCCATCGAGGCGACCCGAGCACGGTCTCGATCATCCCCACCGTCGTGACGGGACCGAGCCCCTCGCGCTGTGACGCCGCGGTGGCGTACGCGGCGACGACCATCGGGTCCAGCAGGTCGATGAACACCGACGCCGCCCGTTCGAAGTCGACGTCCACCGGGCTGAAGTCGTGGACGAAGACCGACGGCGATCGCTGGTCGGTGTTGCTGCTCATGAGCCAACCATCTCGGATCGGCTCCGGGCTGCACAGGGACCAAGGTCCCTCGTGGCACAGCCGTGTGTCGGCCATCATTGAGGCGTGCCGAATGGTGACGGGCCGATCCGGGTCTACCTGCTCGACGATCACGAGATCGTTCGTCGCGGCATCCGCGACCTCGTGTCGGCCGACGACGCCATCGACGTGGTCGGCGACGCCGGCTCGTTACCCGAGATGCTCGCCGATCTCGACCGCATCGAGGTCGACGTCGCCGTGATCGACGTGCGGCTCGGTGACGACGACGGCATCGACGCGTGCCGGGCGGCAGGTGAGGCACATCCCGACCTGATCCGCGTCATCCTCACCTCGTTCGACGACGACCAGGCCAAGGTCGAAGCCGCCGAGGCGGGTGCGTCGGCCTTCCTGTTGAAGCAGGTGCGTGGCAACGAGATCGTCGAGAGCATCCGCAAGGTGGCCGCCGGTGCGAATCTGCTGGACGGGGCCGAGGTGCGCCTGGCGCAACGTCGGCTCCACGATGGCGACGCCGGTCTCATCGAGACGCTCACCGAACGTGAGCGGCAGACGTTGATGCTCATCGGTCGCGGTCACACGAACCGGCAGATCGCCGACGAGCTGTTCGTGGCCGAGAAGACCGTCAAGAACTACGTGACGTCGATGCTGGCCAAGCTCCAGCTGGAGCGCCGAACCGAGGCCGCAGCCCTGGTCGTTCGGCTCGAGGAACGCGATCGGCGGCGGTTCGAGTGAGCACTCCGGACATCCGCGAGCTGACCGACCATCCACTGTGGGCCGCCGGTGCTGACGGCCTCGCTGCAGTCGACTCGGCGGGCGTCATCCGCGACGCCAACGAGGCCTTCGAACACCTCTTCGCCTTCGATGACGGAGCCGTGGGCCGAACCGTCGAAGAGTGCGTTCCACCCGGCGC
>JAHDHM010000166.1 GCA_020631315.1 Acidimicrobiales bacterium | reverse complement strand
GCGGGCAGCGATCTCGTCGTCGTCGGGCGCGCCGGTATCGGCCTCGACAACGTCGACGTCGCCGCAGCGACCCGGCGCGGCGTCATGGTCGCCAACGCCCCGCTGTCGAACGTCGTGTCGGCCGCCGAACAGGCGCTCGCCCTGATGCTCGCCACGGCGCGCAACGTGCCCCAGGCACACGGCGCACTGGTCGACGGTCGCTGGGAGCGCTCGCGCTGGACCGGTGTCGAGCTGTTCAACAAGACGGTCGGCATCGTCGGCCTCGGGCGGGTCGGCCGCCTGGTGGCCTCACGGCTCGCGGCCTTCGACGTCCGTCTGGTGGCCTACGACCCCTTCGTCACGGAGGAGAGCGCACGGGCACAGGGCATCGAGCTGCTCGAGCTCGACGACCTGATGCGCACGGCGGACTTCGTGACCGTGCACCTGCCGAAGACCCCCGAGACCGTCGGGCTGATCGGCGCCGAACAGCTGGCGATCGCGAAGCCGTCGATGCGACTCGTGAACACCGCTCGCGGTGGCATCGTCGACGAGGCCGCGCTGCACTCGGCACTCGCCGACGGCGTGATCGCCGGTGCCGGCCTCGACGTGTTCTCCTCAGAGCCCTGCACCGACTCCCCGTTGTTCGAGCTCGACAACGTGGTCGTCGCTCCTCACCTGGGTGCGTCGACCGTCGAAGCTCAGGACCGGGCGGGCGAGACCATCGCCGAGCAGGTGCGGTTGGCACTCGACGGTGCCTTCGTCCCGTTCGCGGTCAACGTCGCGGCGAGCGAGGCATCCGATGGTCTGCGACCGTTCCTGCCTCTCGCTGAGCGCCTGGGCGCCTTCATCGGCGCGCTCGACCGTGAGCTGCCGGCAGCGCTCGAGATCTCGCTGATCGGCGAGGTGGCCGACAACGACACCCGTCTCGCCGAACTGACGGTGCTGAAGGGGTTGCTCGGAGTGCACCACCCCGAGCCCGTCACCTTCGTGAACGCACCCTCGTTGGCCGAGGAGTACGACATCAAGATCAGTGTCGAGAAGGACTCCGCCCGCCGCCAGTACCGCAACCTCGTCGAGGTGCGTACCGATCGGCACGCGCTCGCGGGCACACTCGTCGGCCTGCGTCACGAGCCTCGGATCGTGATGGTCGACGATCATCACGTCGAGATCCCGCCGGCAGACCACGTGCTCGTGATCCGCAACGACGACCGGCCCGGCATGATCGGCGCGGTGGGCCGGCGGCTCGGCGATGCCGGTGTGAACGTGTCCTACATGGCGCTCGGCCGATCCGAGGGACAGGACGGCGCGCTCATGGTGCTCGCAACCGACGCCCGCCCCGACGACGACCTGCTGGTGCTCCTGCGAGCCGTCGACGGCCTCAACGACGTCGATCTCGTGTCGCTGGCCTGAGCCGTCGCGGCTCAGCGCTTGGCAGCTCTGTGCGCGTTCAGCGCTTGGCAGCGCGGTGGCCGTCGGCTTCGGCGGCCGCAGCCGAGACGTAGCAGCGGTCGGCGTTGGTGCGCTCGTAGTTCAGCATCCCCGGCTCGTGGAAGATCCCGCTCGACGCCTTCAGCTTGACCGGGTGTGAGATCGGGCAGTCGCCCTCGGCGTCTGGTTCGACCCACGTCGCCGCAGTGTCGCCGGTCTCGGTCGGCGCCGACGCGGCGGGCGTCTCCGGTGTGGCGGCGACCGCTGAAGAGGTCGCCGGTGCATCCGTCGGTTGCGGCGTCCACTCAGGCCACTGCGGCTCGTCCTGCTCCTGCTGGCGACTGCGGAGATACTTCGCCGCCAGCACGGCGAGGGCGGCGGCGATGAGGACGCGGAACAACTTGCCCATGTGCCGACGCTATCGGAACCGGTCGCCTCGACTCGGCCGAGCGGTCAGCCCTTGCGCAGCGCTCGCTTCAGCTGACGCAACTCCAACTCGCCGGCGAAGCGACTGAGCACGGCGAGATGGGCGAGGTAGGCCACCACCGTCGCGATGACGGCAACGACGAACGACGACCCCAGCGCCATTCGCGCGGCGAGCGTCACCGAGCCCGCCATGATCACGGCGCTGCTCGCGGCGATGAGATGACCCCTCCCGAACGGCGTGATGACGAGCCGCCGCCAGACCTGCCAGAGGGGGAGGAGATTCGTTGCCAGCAGGCCGACTGCCCAGCCGATCGCCGCGCCGGTGAGCCCGATGCGTGGGACCAGGAGCAGGTCGACGGCCAGCATCGCACTCACTGCGATGGCGTTGTCGAGAAGGCTCTCCCGGCTGCCGCCGTCCATCAGGAGCACGGCTTCGATCGGCCCGACGCCGGTGGCGACGATCATCGCCAGCGACAAGACGGCGAGGGCGGTCGCTGCCTCGCGGAACTCCTGGCCGAAGGTCTCGAGGAACCCTGCACCGACGACGATCAGCGCCACGTACAACGGCCAGACGATCGCGACGAGCCATGCGGTACCGGTACCGAGCAGGTCGCCGGCCTCGCGGCGGTCACCGCGTTCGAGGGCTTCGGCGACCAGCGGGGAGACGGACTGCATGATGGCGCCGTTGATGAAGTTGCCGGCGAGCAGGAGGCGACTGGCCGCGGTGTAGAGCGCTGCGGTCTCGGTGTCGGTCAGCGCAGCGACGACGGCGATGTCGAGCCATCGCAGCAGCACGCTCAGCACGCTCGTCAGCGCCTGCGGAGCGGTGAAGGCCCAGTAGTCCTCGGCTGCGTGATCGTCGAGCAGTCCACCTGGCGAGTTCGCCGTCCACCAGCGCCAACCGCCGAGGAACGACGGGACGAACGCCAGCGCCCAGGCGAGCGCCATCGGCCCGACCGTGCCCCACACGAGACCGGCGATGACGACGAGGGTGACCTGGCTCAACGGTCGGGTGATCCGATCGAGCAGCACCGTCGGCGTCATGGTGGACAGGCCGCGGCTCGCAGCGAGCGCCAACGCAGCGAGCGCGGCAACGGGGATGAGTGGTGCCACGACCGTGAGCGCGGATCTCACCGCGGCAGGGTCCGAGTCACCGGCCAGCACGCCGGCCAGTGCGGAGCGGTTCACGATGACGAGTCCGGCCAAGGCCACGGAGAAGAACGCCGTCGGGACGACCGCCGTCTTGACGAGCTGACGGGCCGCATTCGGGTTGCGGGCGATCTGTCGGACGAGGCCAACCTCGGCACCGAGGGTGGCGATCAGGAACGCGACGTTGAACACCGCTGTCGCGACGAAGATCGCGCCACTGTCCGACGTGCTCGACGCGGTCCTGGTGATCGCGATCGAGACGCCGAACGCGGCGATGCCGTTGATGGCGCTGCCGGCGACCGCGAGGGTGCTGCTGCGCGCCAGGCGGGCCGCTGCCGAGGGTGCGGCCGTCATGTCGGGCCGCTCAGCCCCAGAGGTCGTCGAGGCCCAGGCGGTCCGCGAGCCAAGCGTCGGACTCGGCGAACCGAGCTCGGAGCTGGGCATGGACGTCGGGATCCATCGACGAGTAGCTGCGGGCGTTGTAGTGAGGGAACGAGATCTTGCCCATCACGGGAACCCCGAGGCCCATCAGCACGTCGTCGACCACCGACGCCGGGTCGGTTTCGAGGTCCTGGGTGCGAACGACCTTCACGTTCTCGGCACCGAACAGTGCGTCGTAGCGCTGGATCTGCTCGGCGTAGAGGCCTCGGCCCACGTAGCTGTGGTGCTGGTGGGCGTAGCTGACATACGTCGGGTCGTCGGCCATGCGCTCGAGCTCACCTGCCATGCGCTCGTCCTCGGCGGCGATGGCCTCGGCGAAGGGCAGTGTCTCGAAGCCGCGCTTCACCTCGTGGTTGTGGTGAGAGAGCGCGCGGTCGGCGGGATCGCGCACGAGCACGATGATCTTGGCGTCCGGCGTCAGATCGTGGATGCGCTGGGGGATCATCGGATGGAAGAGGTAGTACGGCGACGCCTCCATGATCCGCAGGTCGATGCCGTTGCGGCGCTTCGCCGCGTTCACCGACTGCCGGGTCGGGAAGTGCGACCGGTACCAGTCGGCGTCCTTGTCGTAGTTGGTGTCGAAGTAGTGGACACCCTTCTCCTGCATCTGACCGGTCACCGAGGAGTTCTGGGTCAGGTAGCGGAACATCGACGTGGTCCCGCATCGCTGGCCGCCGACGATGTAGGTGTTCGGCAGGACTCGAAGCGACGAGGTGGCCCGACCGTAGGACTTGGCCGTGCGCTTGATGCTCGTGCGTACCGGTGCCGGGACGACACCGGAGCCGCCGAGCATGCGACGCGTGAAGAGCTTCCCGCGGGTCGGTGTCTCGGGGTGGCGATCGTTGCGACGGTCCTCGGTGGTGGCGCCGACTCGAGGGACGAGATGCTGCAGTTCCACGAGGAGGTCCTGGTGTACGCGGGCGAGATCGTGATCGGCGGCGTTCGCCGACTCGGCGAAGCGCAGGGCCAGCTCGACCAGGTAGAGCACGGCGATGAGGTCGTGCTGGTCACCGTCGATGCCGAGCGCGCTGAGCTGTGTCGGGACGTTGCGGCGGACGGAGTCGACACCGTTGGCGACCGACTGGTCCGGACCGTGAAAGGCGCGCTGGAAGTGGAAGTGGACGAGGTCGAGGCCGACCGGTGCGTCGTTGCGGCTGCGTTCCCAGTCCCACACACCGAGTCGATGTCCGACTCGCCGCATGTTCCACGGAGCCCAGTCACCGTGTGCGGTGCCGAAGGTCAACTCGGTCGCACCGTGCAGGTCGATGCAACGCTCGAGGAGTTCGCTCAGCTCGACACCGGCATCGCCCAAGCGAGCGATGCGGTCGCGCTGTCGAGTGGCCCAGGTGGAGGAGGCCAGCGACGTGGTCGAACGGGGAGTGATGCGGGTGATCTCGGCGAGTGCATCGACGACCATCGCCTGCGTCGGTGCGCTCGGACCGGCATGGTCGACCGGTGCCGTGACGAGCACCGACATCGACCTCCACGTGCCGTAGTGCAGGACCTTGGGAGTGACCATGTTCGGGATCCGAGGCATGGACGTGAGCACCGAGGCCTCGTGCCCGACCATGTCGATGGTGCTGGGGTCCCAGCCGACCTTCGCGTAGGCGATCAGCCGTCCCGAGTGATCCATCAGTTGGATGACCGGCTTGCGGTTCGGACGCAGTGGGCCGACGGTGATGCCGAGGCAGACGTCGTCGGCATCGATGGCCAGCTCCAGGTGTTCGCGCAACGTCAGGTGCTCGTCGGCGCCCCGCACGGTGCCGTCCTTCGGACGACTCACGATGAGGTCCGGTCCGAGTGCGAGCTGGTCGGCGCCGAAACGGGCGGCGTGGGCCGACATGCGCTTGGCCACCGACGACCACGAGTTCGAACGGTCGGCGACCCGTTCGAGCACGGCGGACCGCACCCGGTTCGATCCGCCGCTGATGAGCAGACGCGGCTGGCGCAGCGACGGATAGACCGTGAACCGGTCGATCTCGACGTGGCCGTCCGGCAGCTCGCCGACGGTGACGGCGATCGACTCGTCGCGGCCACGGAGGATCTCGAGGATCCAGTCCAGGCGGTCGCTGAGCAACCTGGGGTGATTGGGGTGATTGGTCTGTGCGGCGGTCACGAGTTCCTCACGAGCGTTCGACTCCCCGTCGGCAGATCGACCCGTCGAACTGAGGGGTCGAGCACCGCTGCCGGAACGTTGTCGTCGGGGCGGGGAGCGCCGCGCAGTGCCAGACCGGCGGCGATCATGATGACGAAGATGGGCTGGTTCAAGATGTCGTAGAAGAACATGAGGACCGGCACGAGCACGATCGTGACGTGCAGCCACACCCCGACTCGGTCCTGTGCCTGCGCGGTGCGGAACGCCATCATCAAGATGAACGTCACGAAGAGGACGGCGCCGGGGACTCCGTGCGAGAACAGCACCGTCCAGAACTGTCCGTGGGTGCCGATGGCGGGCAGATTCGGCCGCTCCTCGTTCACCTGCGGCGCGCCGTAGCCGATCCAGGGTGACTCTTGGACCTTCTCGATGGTCTGCCCGTAGAGGAACATGCGGCCCGTGTCCGAGTGGCCGTTGGCGAGACGGTCGCCGACCAGTCCACCGAGGGGTGTGAGCGCTGCCACGCACACGAGGGCGGCGACGGCGGCCAGCACTCCTCGAAGGAAGCGGGTGTCACCGCGGTGGGCGAGCAACACCGTGCCGTAGACGATGGTGAACACGAGCGCGACCCACAGGCCACGGTTGATCGAGACGACGATCGGCACGATGCCGGCGACGGCGACGAGGCTGATGGCGTTCTGCCAGCGACGGCCGAGGCTGCTCCAACCAGCGATCACGACTGGCGCGAGGAAGCCCACACCCGAACCCCACTCGTTCGTGAAGACGAACGGCGCGGTCGGCCGCGGCAACGGCACACCGAAGATGTCGTGCAGCTGAGCGAGGCTGGGACTGACGAGCTCACGCGCGAACGAGTTCTGCAGCACCGCTCCCGGCAACAGCGCCTGCACGGGCGAGGTGAACTGGACGTCACCGAGCAGAAGCGCCGCGTAGCCGCCGCCGATGGCGTACATGAAGTACAGGCAGCAGAGCTTGAGCGCTCGAGATCTCGGGAGTTCGGCTTCGGAGAGGTTGTAGACGTACAGCAGCAGCACGGCCGCGGCGACGTAGATCGCGACTCGGTAGCCGACGCTGAGGATGCGCAGTCCTTCGGTGGGTGCCGCCGAGACCATCACCCAGCCGAGGAACAGCAGGAACACGCCGAAGCCCCTCGGGGCTCGGACGGGTGTCCGGTGGAGGAGGATCCACGCCATGGGGAAGGCCGCGAGGATCCAGATGAAGCCGGCCATGCCCATCGCCCACCACAGCGGCATGAAGGCGACCGTGGCGGTGAGCACCCACGACGGATGTCGGGAGCGCAGTGGCATCGTCAGATTCCCCGACCTCGACGCTGGATGAAGGCGACCACGCGGTCGGCCGACACGAGACGTGTCGACACGAGCAGGGCCAACCACGCACGGCCCTCACGCCACGACGACGCGAGGGTCTTGCGTGACCAACGCCATGCGTCGCTGCGATTGCCCATCGCCGCGTGGGCGAACGCGATCTGACCCTGGATGCGTGCGTTGCCGACGGGTTCGGTCTCGAACTCGGGATAGGCGGCGAGCAGATACGTCAGCGCGTCGACCCTGGTCTGCCAGTTCTCGACGAAGAAGCTCGCCGTGTGCCACAGGATGGTGGTGACCGCTTCGGGGACGACGGCGATCGGCGCTTCCTTGGCGGCGCGCAGCAGGTACTCGTAGTCCTCGGCGTAGGCACCGGGCAGTCCCTCGTCGACCAGGCCGATGCGATCCAGCAGTGCCTTGCGGAACAGAAAGGTCGACGGATGGGCTTCGGTGATCCGTGAACGCAGGAGGTCCTCGAACCGGATCGGATCCATCTCGGGCGCACGGGGCGTGACGGTGCCCTCGTAGTGGACCTCGATCCACCCCTCGTCGTCAGCTTCGTCGTGGGGATCTTCGTTGCGGAGGTCCTGGAATCCGGAGACCACGGTTGAGGAACGCCATCATCTGGAGTCGGTCGAGCAGCGGCTGGGCGCGGAACTCGGTCTC
>JAHDHM010000165.1 GCA_020631315.1 Acidimicrobiales bacterium | reverse complement strand
TGACGAGCGGAGAGACCTTCTTCTTGCGAGGCTTCGCCTTCTTCGGGTCCTTGCCCTTGCGGGCCTTCTTCTTGGCCGGCATCAGAACGGCTCCTCTTCGGGGTAGTACTCGGCTGCAGGCTGTGCTGCGGGTGCGGGTCGTTGCGGTGCGGGACGGCCGCCACCTTGCTGGTAGCCACCTCCGCCGCCGCCGTCATTGCGTTCGTTTCGGCGGACGTCCGCCGCGGCCCAGCGGAGGCTGGGACCGATCTCGTCGGCGACGATCTCGACCACGGATCGCTTGTCGCCTTCCTGGGTGTCCCACGAGCGCTGTTCCAAGCGACCCGACACCATGATGCGGGTACCTCGGGTCAACGACTCGCTGACGTTCTCGGCCATCTCACGCCAGCAGACCACGTTGAAGTAGCTGACCTGCTCTTCCCACTCGCCGGACTGGCGGTTCTGCCAACGGCGGTTGACGGCGACGCCGAGCGTCGCCCGAGCCTGACCCGACTGCGTGAACCGCAGCTCGGGATCGCGGGTGAGATTGCCGACGATGGTGACGCTGTTGTCACTCGCCATGTCGTTCCTCCATGAGGATCACTCGCCTTCGGCGAACATGCCGCGGCGCTCGGCCTCGGCATCGGGAAGGCGAAGCAGCTTGTGGCGGACGACGTTGTCCGCGAGACGCATGAGACGCTCGGTCTCATCGAGTGCTCCGCCTTCGGCGAGGATCTCGTAGACCGAGTAGTAGCCCTCGGTCTTGTGGTTGATCTCGTAGGCGAACTTGCGGCGGCCCCAGAAGTCGAACTTCTTGAGCGAGCCCACCTCTTCGATGCGGGTCCGGAGATCCTTGATCTCCTCCTGCACCTTGACGTCGTCGAGATCGCCGTCGTGGATGACCATCAGTTCATACGCGCGCACGTGAACAGTGCACCTCCTTCGGACCCGGTCCGACCGGGGCCCCGTCTGAGCGGAGCAGGGTTGATTTGTCGACCTGCCATCGTAGAGCACGAGACCGGCCGGGCCAACGCCTGCCGAGTCGAGCATGTCGCGAGGGTGGGACACTGCCGCTCCGGCACGCCGTCGCTCTCGGCCTTCGCCTTCGGCGAACGCCCAAAGACACTGCCGCTCCGGCACGTCGGAGCGTCGCTAGCCGGGGGCGACCACCGCAGCGCCCACACCGAGGCCGAGTTCGGCCAGGCGACCCTGCTCCACCTCCAACGCGAACCGGTAGACCGCGCCGGGCGAGTACACGGCACAGGGGTCCTCGAGACACGGGTCCATGTCGGCCACCGCGACAACCGTGCCGGACGAGTCGATCCAAGCGATCGAGAGGGGCAGCAACGTGTCCTTCATCCAGAAGCCGCCGTCGCGGTCCTCGTCGAACGCGAACCACATGCCGTCCCACCCGGCCAGGTCCTCGATGCCCATGAGACCCTGCCGCCACAGATCGGCTCCGTCGGCGACGAGCACCGAGATCGGACCGGACGGAACGACGGCGGAGACGGCGGCAGCACGGTGGTGGTCGTCGCGACGTCTGCGGCAGTGGTGGTCGTCGTGGCATCTACGGCGGAGGCGGTCGCGTTCTCGTCGACCACTGTGCCGGCGGTGGTCGAGACCACGGGGTCACCCGCTGGAGCACCACATCCGGCAGCGATGAGCACCGTCGCGAGAGCGGCGAGTGCACCGCGCCGACGCAGCTGGGGTGCGATCACGCATCGCCCCCGTCGTCGGTGTCGGACTCGTTGGCCTCGTTGTCCGCTGGTGCAGTCGTCGTCTCCGGCACGGTCGTGGTGGTGTCCGCCGGCTGATCGGTCGTCGGTGGCGACTCCCCGTCGGCGGGCGCCGATGTCGTGGTCGTCGTCTCGCCACCCTCAGGCGACTCCTCCGAACCGGTCTCGTCGGGTGCTGTGTCGACTGGTGCTGGGTCCTCGGGAGGGGGCGAGGTCGTCGTGGTGGTCGGGTCGGACTCGACCCGCAACACCTCTCCGGGGAACGAGTCGGGCGCGACGAACGAGCCGGCCTCGAGATCGCGGTGGGCGTACGCGACGACGTCACGCCAGATCGCGGCCGGGATCGACCCGCCGGTCACCTCGTCCACCCCGGCGACGTTCAACATCGGCTGATTCGACGCAGCGTGACCGACCCACACCGCAGCGGTGAACCTCGGCGTGTAGCCGACGAACCACGCATCACGATGATCCTGGGTGGTGCCCGTCTTGCCCGCGGTGGGCACACCGTCGATGGCCGCACGTCGGCCCGTGCCGTCGGTGACGACCTGCTGCAGCACCGACGTCACGATGTCGGCCTGCTGACTCGAGAGGACTCTCGTCGCCGACGAGGCCTGCCGATCGAGGACCTCACCGTCACGGTCCACGACCTCCAGGAGGATCGACGGGTCGCGCTGCTCTCCGCGGTTCGCGAACGTCGAGTACGCGGAGGCCATGTCGAGCACCGACACCTCCTGGGTGCCGAGCACCAGGCTGTGCACCGGATCGAGGGGCGCGGTCACCCCGAGCCGTCCCGCGAGGTCGTCCACAGGACTCGGGCCCGTCTCCAGGATCAACTGCGCATACGCCGTGTTCGACGAGGTCCGCGTGGCAGCGAACAGGTCGACGACACCGAGGTCGACGCCGTCGTAGTTGCCGACCGTCCACGTGTCACCGTCGTTGAGTCCCGGGAAGTCCATCGACGCCGGCGAATCGAACTCCGACAACGGTGAGATGCCTTGCCGCAACGCCTCGGCGAGCACGATCGGCTTGAACGACGAACCGGGCTGACGGCCCGAACCACCGCCGTCGACGCCCGTCGCCAGGTTCACCTGAGAGGCCTCGAAGTCGCGACCACCGACCAGCGCACGGATGCCACCGACCTGGTCGAGCACCACGATCGCCGCCGTCGGCTCGTCGGGATCGTCCAACAGCTCGGTGGCGGCACGCTGCGCCTCGAGCTGCAGATCGAGATCGATCGTCGACGTGACCCGCAGACCGCCCTGGAACACCGAACGACTGCCGTATCGCTCCGTGAGCTCCTGGCGCATCATCTCGACGACGTAACCCGCCTCGGCCAGCTCGGCCTTCGGCGACAACTGCACCGACGAGTTCGCGACCCGCGGCAACGTGTACCCCTCGATCGGTCGTGCCTCGACCGCATCGAACTCCGCCTGGGTGATGTAGCCCTCCTGGAGCATCGCGACGAGGACCGACGTCCGGCGCCGGTACGCCTCGTTCACCTGGTGATCGCGACTGATGTCGGCGGTCTCAGGAGCCCGGATGAGGCCGGCGAGATACGACGCCTGAGCGATGTCGAGCTCACCGGCGCCGACACCGAACCACACCTCGGCGGCCGCACCGATCCCGTAGGCACCGCGACCGAAGTAGATGGTGTTGAGGTAGCCCTCGAGGATCTCCCGCTTGTCGGTCTCGCGTTCGAGTTTGATCGACAGCGATGCTTCCTTGAGCTTGCGAACCAACGTCCGCTCTGGCGTCAGGAACGCGTTCTTCACGTACTGCTGGGTGATCGTCGAACCGCCCTGCAACACGCCCTCGCTGCGAATGTCGGCCCACAGCGCTCGGGCGATCGCCAACGGGTCGACGCCGGGGTGGGTGAAGAAGTCACGGTCCTCGGCGGCGATGACCGCGTCGATGAGCACCGGCGACACCTCGTCGAGCGACATGGGCACGCGGTTCTGTTCACCGTGGAGGCGGGCGATCTCCTCACCGTCGCGGTCGACGATGATCGTCGTCTCGTCGGCTGCTGCAGCAGCATCCGGTAGGTCGAGACGACCGAGCACCTGGATGAACCCGGCGACACCGGCGACCGACACCAGCACGAGGACGTACATGGCCCGACGGAGGCGGCGGCCTCCGGACTTCGCTCGACGACGGCGAGACGATCGCCGGCTGCGGGTGGCCATGGCGACGAGGGTAGAAGTGTCCGACGGTCCGAGGGCGTCACCGAACGATCAGCACGCAGCAGCGTCGGCTCAGAGCGGGCGACCTCGGGTCAGGTCAGCCTCGGATCAGGTCAGGGGTCGACGCTGGAGCAGGTGGTTCCAGCCGCACTCGGCGCAGACCTCGACCTCGTAGGCCGCGAAGTCACCGGAGCGCTGCGCGAACCGCTGCAGCTCCGCGTCGTTCAGGGCCAACTTGCCCGACGCAGGGAGCCGCGGTCCGAACACGTAGTGGATCGACGTCATGCCACCGCGCTGGTCACACACCGGGCACTTGCGGTTCGACATGACACCGCAGTTGCGGGCCACCCGCAGGAGTTCAGGATGTGCGTCGCACACCTCGGACGGTGCGACGCGACCGTTGCGCAGATCCGCGAGTGTGCGGCGACGCTGCAGGCGATAGTCGATCGCTCCGGCGCCCGACGCGGCGTCGGTCGCTGCTCGTCCCGGATGGAAACCCACGGTGCGAGGGTACTCGCGAGGCAGCCGCGCCCCTCCGGCGGACGACGGGCGAGGCCCGTCAGTCGACTCGGTCAGCAGCCCACTCTCGAAGCCGTCGACGCAGCTCTTCCGGCGGACGAGGACCCTCGTCGAGGCGTATCGCCGTGAGCAGTTCGTTGGCGTCGCCGACGATCCGACCGCTGTCGACGCCGAGCAGCTGCATGATCTCGCGACCGTCCAGACCGGGGCCGAAGTGATCGAGAGGTTCACGCGCTGCGAGCGCCGTCAACGCATCGGCGCAGGCGTCAGCGAGCGCGGTGTCGATGACCGCGAGCGCCATCGGCAGACCCGGAAGGTCGGCACGCAGCGACGCCGCCGCCCGACGGATGGTCGGATCGCTCACGCCGGCGTCGAGCACCAGATGCACCGCGTCGACGACGCGACAGGTCCTGCGCCGATCGATCTTCGAGTGACGCAGCGACGACAGCGCCTCGTCCACGACGCTGCCCGCCACCCTTCGTTCGCCGCCGAGGCCGCCCAACAGCACCGATCGACGCACGAGCAGGCGAAGGTCGCTCGGGAGCTCCTGCGCGTCGGACGTCGGCACACCGGCTGCCCGATCGATCGACACCGCGTCGACGGCATCGCCGACGCGCGCGACGTCGAGCCACTGCAGATGCGGCAGCAACCACGGCCAGGCGCCGATGTCCTCCAGCAACGCAAGACCCACCGACGGTCGTGACGTCGCCAACAACTTGTCGAGCTCCACCCGTTTGCGTTCGGCGGACACGATGTCGAGACGGCTCACGACCTCCCGTGCACCGTCGACGAGCGCATCGGCCGGTTCCAGGTCGTGCGCCGCACGAAATCGAGCCGCACGAAGCACACGCAGCGGATCGTCGTCGAAGGAGCGCACCGGATCGTCGGGTGTGCGAAGCCGCCGGGCCGCCAGATCGCTCGCACCGTCGAACGGGTCCACGACCGTCCCGTCCGGCAGTGAGATCGCCATCGCGTTGACCGTGAAGTCACGTCGGGACAGATCAGCGTCGATCGCCGTCGAGAACTCCACCGTCGGCTTGCGAGACGCAGGGTCGTAGCGCTCGGCACGATGCGTCGTGATCTCGAACTCCACACCGTCGACACGACAGCCGATCGTGCCGAACCGCTCGCCGACCGCCCACAGGTCGTCGGCGATCGGGGCGACGATCCGCTTCACCTCGGCAGGCAGCGCGTCCGTGGTCATGTCGACGTCGGAGTCGGTCTCGTCGGCGACACCGAGCAGCAGGTCACGGACGAGCCCGCCGACCACATAGGACCGATAGCCCTCGTCGGCGAGACGAGCGGACACGGGTGCCGCGGAGGAGATGACGCGCGCGATGCCCTCGGCGTCAGCGGTCGGCGGCGGAGTGGTCACCGCGGGAGCGTACGTCGCGAACACCCTCCGCGATGTGGAAAGCGCCACGACCACTGGTAGTACTGGGCTACGTCTGGCAATCTTGCTGGTTCATGTGTGCGGCCCTCGGGTCGGACGCGCCCCCTTCCAGGCAACTCGACGACGGGATCCCCATGGACTTCAAGGTCGGTGACAACGTCATCTACCCGCACCACGGTGCTGCGGTGATCCTCTCGCGAGAGACCCGCGACGCCTTCGGCGAGTCGCGGGAGTACCTCAACCTGAAGACGGCCCACGGCGACCTCAAGCTGTCCGTGCCCGTCGACAAGGTCGACGAGGTCGGCATGCGTCCGCCCATCGACGAGGACGACGTCGAGGACCTGTTCGAGCTCCTCGCCAAGAAGGACATCCGCGAGCCCGCCAACTGGAGCCGTCGCTTCAAGAACCACCAGGAGAAGCTCAAGTCGGGCGACGTCTACCAGGTGGCCGAGGTCGTCCGGAACCTCGCACTGCGTGAAGCGGCCAAGGGTCTGTCCGCCGGTGAGAAGTCGATGCTCGAGAAGTCGCGGCAGATCCTGATCAGCGAGCTGTCCATCAGCATGGACGTCACCGAGGACCAGGCACTCCAGGCCGTCGCGGACCGCCTCGCCGACGACTGAGTCAGCCGGGACCCTCACGGACCCACCCCGCACGGCTCTCCGCATTACGCTCGCGTCGTTCGACCGACGTGTGAGCCGAGGCCCGAGGTGACACGCACCGAGATCCAGCGCTGGGGTGACGAACGCCTACGCGTCCGCGCATGGCGCGGCGATGCTCGCACCGCCTACGTCGCGCCGGTACCCGGACGACGTCCCGTGTCGGCCAACGCGATCCGCCTCACGACCGACACGCTGCGAGACCGCGGCGTCGACCGCGTCGTCACCTCGGCACTGACACCCGCCGAGGAGATCTCGTTCCGCGAAGCAGGCTTCACCGAACGTGAGCGACTGCATCTGCTGCGACACGACCTCGACGACCTCGTCCGCCCCACCGCCGACCTACGCCGAGCCCGCCGGACAGACCGAGCGGAGATCCTCGTCACCGACCAGTCGGCGTTCGACGGCTTCTGGCAGCTCGACGACGTCGGGCTCGACGAAGCCATTCGGGCCACGCCGACGGCACGAGTGCGCGTCGCCCCTTCGGACGTCGGCATCATCGGCTACGCAGTCGGCGGACGCGCCGGCACCGTCGGCTATCTCCAACGCCTCGCAGTGCGCCCCAGCCACCAGGGGCACGGTCTCGGTCGTGCGCTGGTGATGGACAGCCTGCGTTGGATGCGGCGACGCGGCGCACACCACGCACTGGTCAACACCCAGATGGCCAACGAACGCGCCTTCGGCCTCTACCTCGCGCTCGGGTTCCGTCCCGAACCTCACGACCTGGCTGTTCTGGAAGCCGAGCTCGGGCCGACGGCGTGAGGCGGTCCGCCGTCGCCATGACGATCGCGCTGCTCGCCGTCGTCGCGGCGACCTCGTCGGCCACGGCACGGACACCGGTCGTCCCCGCAGGCGAGGCCGCGTCTCAAGCAGCGGCAACCGGCGGCCTCGTGCTGCTCGACCGCACGATGCTCGCCACCGACGTGTTCGAGCTGCGTCTGCGCATGCCCGGACTGCTCGACGACACCGACACGCTGTCGATCGCCGTCCACGAACGTCTCGCCGATCGACGGTCGTTCCTCGGGGCCACGACGCGTGCGAACGCCGGCGTGGTCCTCGTGCGAACCGACGAGTTCATCGGCGATCTGCAGATCCC
>JAHDHM010000164.1:6565-7599 GCA_020631315.1 Acidimicrobiales bacterium | reverse complement strand
CGACCTCGAGGGCACGATCCCGTCGACGGTCGGGACGATGACGTCGCTGACGCACTTCTACGCCTACCACAACGACCTCAGCGGCCAGCTGCCGCCCGAGTTCGGCAACCTGCCGAACCTGCGCTACCTGCACGCGCCGCACAACGACTTCAGCGGCACACTCCCGCCGCAGTGGGGTTCGCTGACGACCCTCGAGTACCTGAACTTCCACGACAACCGGATCGAGGGTGGCATCCCCAGCTCGTTCGGCGGGCTCACCAACCTCACGCGCATGTGGCTGTTCAACAACCTGATGGCCGGCAGCATCAACGACGGCATCGGCTCGATGACCAACCTCGAGTACCTCGGCATCGAGAACAACATGCTCACGGGCTCGCTGCCGACCGACATCGGCGGCTTCACGTCGCTGCGCCAGCTCCGAGTCCAGGGCAACCGGCTCACCGGCAACGTCCCGACCGGCCTCGGCAACCTCGCCAACCTCGAACTGCTGTACCTCCACAGCAACCGCTTCGACGGTGTCATCGTCGACGACCTGGCCGGCATGGATCGCCTCACCCACTTCTACCTCCAGGACAACCGTCTCACCGGCTCGATCCCGTCGTCGCTCGGCGACCTGCCCGAGCTGCGCTACCTGCGCCTCGAGTCCAACCGGCTCACCGGTCAGATCCCGTCGAACCTCGGCAACGCGCCGGAGCTGCGACAGCTCCACATCGGCACCAACCAGATCACCGGCAGCATCCCCGCCAGCTTCGGCAACCTGACACTGCTGACGCACCTGTGGCTGCACGACAACGAGCTCGACGGCACCATCCCCGCCGAGATCGGCAACATGACCGCGCTCCAGTACTTCTACGTGTACCGGAACCGGATGATCGGCTCGATCCCCGACACCCTCGGTGGCCTCACGAGCATGCGGATCTTCCACCTGTCGGAGAACAACTTCTCCGGCGAGATCCCGCCCTCGGTCGGTGGGATGACGGCGATGGTCCACTTCATCGTCCCGCACAACAACCTGACCGGTTCGATCCCTTCGG
>JAHDHM010000164.1:0-6555 GCA_020631315.1 Acidimicrobiales bacterium | reverse complement strand
CCCTCACGCACCTCTACCTCTACGAGAACGCGCTGACCGGGCAGATCCCGTTCTCGATCGCCGACCTCGACAACCTCGTCCACTTCCGGGCGTGGAGCAACCGGCTCGAGGGCACCCTCCCACCGGGCATCGGTGACATGGACCGTCTGCACTACTTCCACATCTCGAACAACTACGTCGGGGGCCGTCTCCCACCGGAGATCGGCGACGCGTCGACCGTCAGGTACCTGTATCTCCACGACAACCAGTTCAGTGGCACGGTCCCGCCCGAGATCACCAACCTCACGGGCCTGACCGCGATGTACCTCTACGGCAACCACTGCCTCCGAGCCGACGCAGCCACGGAGGCGTTCGTCGAGGGGTATCACGGCGGCTGGGACAACGGCTGCGGCTGACCTCGAATGCGGCTGACCTCGAGGGCAGCCGGGACGTCGCCGATACGGTGGCGTCGTGCTGCGACCTCGACACGAGACGATCGAACTGGCCGACGGCAACGGCGCGACGGCGCGGATCTTCGGCGACCTCGGCGGCCCCACGGTCGCCGCGTTCCACCCCGGCGGGTTCACCCAGGGTGACCCTTCGTGGTGTGACCGCTTCGCTGCAGCACACGTCGATCGAGGACTGACCTACGTGTCGCTCCCCTACCGTCTGGCGGGTGGTGCCGTGACGGTCGTCGACCAGGCAGCGGACGCGGTCGCGGGTCTCGAGTGGCTGGCCGAACGGTCGTCGGCGATCGTCGCCGGCGGCCACTCTGCGGGCGGCTGGCTCGCGTTGATGGCGGCGACGACGACCGGCATCACCAGCGGCGTCGTCGTGCTGGCGCCGGTGCCGCGGCTGTCGGCGCGGCTCGGGCCGATCGTGCCCGCGGACGCGACCGATGCGCAGCTCGACCCGGTCAGCGCCGGTGCCGTGTCCTGCCCGCTGGCGGTGGTGCACGGGTCCGAAGATCAGATCGTCCCCGTCGACGGCAGCCGTGAACTGCTCGACAGGTGGCACAACGGCGGTGGCGAGGCGACTCTCGAGGTGATCGACGGTGCTGACCACTTCTTCCACCAGCCGCGTCACGCCGAGGCGGCACACGAGGAACTCGCCGCAGCTGCTGCACGTCTGCTCACGGCCTGAGCCAGCCGGTGGAGCACCGGGCTGCTCACCGCGCGAAGCTTCGCCCCGGAATCGACGCCGGAGCGACGTATGAAACTGCATCGACGGGCCACCCGCCGAACGGCGACACGCCCTCCGCGACGGCTCGTCCTCGCTGTCGCCATGGCATCGGCGATGTCGTTGTTCGCGGCGACGAGCTCCTCGACCGCCCACGCCGAGAGCCCGCCCTCGCCGTCGCAGGTGGCGCCGCCGGCCGCCGGCGGTGCCCTCTCGTTCGGCGCTGCCCACCCGGTCAGCTTCGACGCATCGCCGGACGATCCGGTCGCCATCACCGCGACCTCCGACGGCGGCGGACTGGCCACCACCACCCGAGACGGCCGAGTGCACGTGGCCGGAACGCTCGTGCATCACGGCGACGCCAGCCACCTCGAGTTGAGCGCCGAGATCGTCGATCTCGCCGTCACCCCGAGCGGCCTCGGATGGTGGATGGTCGCCGCCGACGGCGGTGTGTTCACCTTCGGCGACGCCGGCTTCCACGGCTCCATCCCGACCGTCCTCGGTCCGGGCCAACGACTCGACCGGCCGATCACGACCCTCATCCCCACCGCAGACGGGGGCGGCTACTGGCTCTTCGCCGGCGACGGCGGTGTCTTCGCGTTCGGCAACGCGCCCTATGTCGGCTCGCTCCCCCACGCCCTCGGGCCAGATGCCCTCGACGGCGACATCGTCGCGGGCGCGGCGGCGTTCGACGGAGCGGGCTACTGGCTGCTCGGCCGAGACGGCGGTGTGTTCGCCTTCGGTGACGTTCCCTTCCACGGCAGCGCCGCTCCTGAGCGGCGCGACGACTTCGTCGACATCACGGCGAGTGCCGACGGCTATCTGCTGCTCGCGAGCACCGGGCTCGTGCGTGCCTTTGGCACGGCGCACCACGGCGACGCTGACACCGCCGCGAGCGGCATCGCGGCTCGCAGCGACGGGGCCGGTTATTGGGTGATGCCGACCGTCTTCTCTGCGGCGTCACCGGGACAGCGCGGTGCGCACGTCTCGAACCTGCAGGAGCAGTTGACCGCGCTCGGCTACTGGGCGGGCCCGGTCGACGGCAGCTACGGCCACCTCACGTCCCAAGCCGTGATGGCGTTCCAGAAGTGGGAGGGGCTGACCGCAACGGGACGTGCCGACGCGGAAACGATCGACCGGCTTCGGACCGCCACGCGGCCCACCCCGGCGAGCAGCACCGGCGATCTCGTGGAGATCGACCTCCAGCGCCAGCTCATCTACGTGGTCCGTGGCGGCGTCGCGGCGTTCACGTTCAACACCTCGACGGGATCGGAACAGCCCTACGAGCACGACGGCCGCTGGTTCCACGCCCGCACACCGACAGGCCGCTACGAGGTCTTCTTCGAGCGGCCGATCGGCTGGCGTACCTCGCACCTCGGCCGGCTCTGGCGTCCCAAGTACTTCAACGGCGGCATCGCGATCCACGGCTCGGGCTACATACCGGCGTATCCCGATTCACATGGCTGCGCCCGGCTGTCCACCGCTGCCATGGACTTCTTCTACGACGCGGATCTCGCGCCGGTCGGTTCGCAGGTCTGGGTCTACTGAGCGAGTCGGCCGACGATGACCGCGGCGGTCGAGTGATCGTGCCCCTCGGGGGCCTCCGTGTAGATCGGCACCTCTTCCAGGCGGGCGTGTGCGAGGAGGCCGTCGGCGAGCATCCGGTCGACGACGTCGCCGAACCCGCGCGCTCGATGGAACTCGGCGTTCACGCCGATCGCGATGACGCCACCAGGACGGGCCATCCGCACGACCGTCTCCAACTGTTCGGGGCCGAGGTGTCCGAACGTGAACACGCCGGCTGAGACGACCGCGTCGTACCCGGACGGGACGTCCTCGGCGGTGGTGATGTCGACCTCGAACAGCTCGCGGTAGATGGGCTGGTCTGCCTCGTCACGCTTCGCGCCGGCGACCTCCAGCATCTCCGGCGACAGATCGACTCCGTCGACCTGTGCACTGGCGAACGAGGCCAGAGCCTCCGCCACGATGCCGGTCCCGCACCCGACGTCGCAGATGGTGGGTGCGGTCTCGGTCGTTCCGAGCTCCGAGACGACCAGGCGCGCCACGTGGTGGCCGTACTGGTAGCCGGTGGCCGAGATGAAGTCGTCGTCGTACGTCGCCGCCCACTCCCGATACAGCCGTGCGGCGTCGTCGACGGTGTGGATCGCGTAGGCGTCGTCCAAGCCGGTCATGTGGTCGCTCCTTCGGAGTCGGATCGAGGTTCTGGCTGGGAGGGAGGTTCTGGCTGGGAGGGAGGTTCTGGCTGGGATGAAGGTCGTCGGTGGCGCTGTCCGCTCGGCACGACGGCCGACGGCACGGACCAGAACCCACGGGGGCACATCAGGTAGTCGATGAGGTACTCCATCCTCGGCGCCCAGACCTCTCGAATCTCGCGGGCGTGCTCACGGGCCTCGTCGTAGGGCAGGAGCTCGAAGCCGTGATCGACCAGTTCTCGGTACAGCGGCACGAAGAACTCCTCCTCGCCTGCGGCGACGACTGCGTCCTGCGCAGCGACGTACTCGGTCAGGTCGGCGCCCGCGGTCATGTCCCGGAAGAGGTTGTCCGCCCGTCTGAGGAACCAATAGGCCGACCTGTCGGAGGAGCCGACGACGATCTGAGCGTGGACGGCGGCGTCGCACAGGACACCGAGTGCCGTCACCCAGTTCTGCTGTGCGTCGTGGCTGCGGAACAGCGGCAGCATGGGCAACGACGAGTGCGTCTCGTGCACTGCAGCGACCCACTCCTCCCACTCGCCGAATCGGGCGTCGAGCTCCGCGGCGTCCCCCGTCGGCGCCCAGGCCATCACGAGGTTGGTGGGCGTGATGCGCTCACCCGTGCCGTCGTCGAGGCGGATGAGCTGACGCTCACGTTCGGAGTAGGCGCTGTAGAGCGACGGCAGGTAGCCGACGACGAGTGCCGTGGTGACCACGCCGATACCGGCTTCGACGATCGCTCCCGCCCTGGGGATGGCGCCGTCGGGGACGATCTCGCCGAACCCGACGGTGAAGAACACGACGCCCGAGTAGTAGAGCGCATCGCCGAGGCCGTCGAGGCCGCTCACCTCACCTGAGCCCCACCACACGAGCGCGAACCCGACGAGCTGCATCGACACCCACATCGCGAGCAGACCGAGCAGCAGCATCGGACCGAACACCGTCAGCAGGGTCTCCCTGGAGCGACTGCCCTCGTCGAATCTCCCGGCGAGCCAACGGACACCACCGAAGGACACGAGAGCCAGGGCCCGCGACGGCCACCAGCGACGAGCCGACGTGCCGGTGCTGACCAGCGTGTTCACGAGGTCGGCGAACGCGAACGTGATCAGACCGACTCCGAGAACGACCGTCACGACACCCATCGAGGCGACCCTAGATGCTGCTTGCGCCCTCAGCCGCAGGAAGAGTGCTCAGAGATCGAGCGCTGTGTCGTCGAGCGCTCAGAGGTCGAGCCCAGTGCGAACGCGTTCCCACGTGGCCGGTGAACGAGCGACCAGGAGACCGACACCGTCGACCCCCGTTCGATACTCGTGTCCGTCGAGACGTCGAGCGACACCGCCCACCCGGCGCACCATCGCGCACCCGGGCGCATGGTCCCATGCCCGTGTTCGGCCATAGAGCAGGGCATCGATCGATCCGTCCAACAGCATCGGATACTCCGAGGCGGCCGAACCCGGACCCTTCACGACCTCCACGTTGTCGAGCGAACTCCGTACACGCCGACGCAGCGACTCGGGCAGGTACCACCACTTGGCGATCACCCGGGGCTGGCCGGTGCGATCACCGAGCGCCGCCAACGAGGTCGTGTCCGCCGCCGTGTGCCGCTCGACTCCGTGCGGACCGAGCACGTGGACGGCGTCGTCGAGCGCGTTCCACGACCACGCGGCGACGACGTCACCGCCGTCGAGGAGACCGATGATGGTGCCGTAGCCGGGCGCACCGTCGGCGAAGTTGCTCGTGCCGTCGACCGGATCGACCAGCCACACCTGGCCGGACCTTCCGATCAGGTCGAGCAGACTCGGGTCGGCCGATGCCGCTTCCTCGCCGACCACCGGGACGCCCGGGGCGATCGCCCGCAGCCCGCTCGAGAGCGCAGCCTCGGCCTCGACGTCGACCGCGGTGGTCAGCTCTGCGCCGTCCTTCTCGGTGATCTCCTCGGGAGCGAGATGGCCGAATCTGGGGCGGATCACCTCGTCGGCGACCGAGCGCAGCAGCTCCGTGACGGGCCCGATCAGATCTGACAGTGCCGCCGGACTCGTTCCCGAACGGGCCGCTGCCCTCGATGACCGCTCGTGCTCCATCTCGCTGTTGGACCCTACCCGTCGACGATCGAGCTGCTTCGGTGGTGCGTCCTACACTGCCCGCCGTGCGCATCACGAGCATCGGCCACGCCGGCTTCCGGATCGAGACGACGGGCGGCAACATCCTCTGCGACCCGTGGTTCACGCCGACGTTCTTCGGGTCGTGGCATCCGTTCCCCCGAGTCGACACCGTCGACCCTGCCGTGTTCGACGACGTCGACTACCTGTACGTGTCGCACGCGCATCGCGACCACCTCGACCCGGCCCTGCTCGCCGAGCGGGTGCCGCGGACCGCCACCGTGCTGCTCCCGGACTTCGGCGTCGATGCGCTGCGCCGTGCGCTCGAGGAGATCGGCTTCGTCCGTTTCGTCGAGACCCACAACGGCGAGATCGTCGACCTGCCCGGCGACCTGCGGATTGCCATCGGGTCGTTGGCCGGCCCCCATGTGGGGCCGATGGGCGACTCGATGTTGGTCGTCGCCGACCCGACCGCCGTGGTCCTCGACCAGAACGACGCACACCCCGCCGACCTCGACCTCGTGCACGCCTTCGGTCCGGTCGACGCCCACCTGCTGCAGTACTCGGGCGCCATCTGGTACCCGATGGTGTACGACATCCCGGCCGAAGAGGAGGCAGCGCTCATCGCCGAGAAGCGCCGCCGTCAGACCACCCGTGCGTTCCAGTACATCGACATGGCCGCCGCCCGCATGGTGGTCCCGAGCGCCGGCCCGCCGTGCTTCCTCGACGACGAGACCTTCCATCTGAACGACTTCACCGGCTGCGAGGCCGACGCCACCCCGACGATCTTCCCCGACGCACGCACCTTCGTGAGAGAGATGGAGGCCGACGGCCGCGACCAGCACCGTCTGCTCATCCCCGGGTCGACGTTGGAGGTCGGCGGCGACGCGGACGGCGTCGTCACCCATCCCATCGCAGACGCCGAGGTCGATGCGATCTTCGACGACAAGCGCCGCTACCTGGAGCGCTACGCCGCGGACACGTCGGAGCTCCGCACGGCCATCCACGCCAGCTGGCCGACGGACACCACGGACCTGCTCGGGGCGATGGCCGAGTGGATGGATCCGCTGCTCGCCGCCGCTCCT
>JAHDHM010000163.1:5924-7684 GCA_020631315.1 Acidimicrobiales bacterium | reverse complement strand
CGCACGGCCTCGACGACGTCGCCGGTGCCGGCCTCGCCCTTCGAGCGGATCATGCAGGCACCCTCGGCGATGCGGCGCAGTGCCTCGCCAAGGTTGGTGGCGCCGCAGACGAACGGGACGTCGAAGCCCCACTTGTCGATGTGGTGCGCCTCGTCGGCGGGGGTGAGGACCTCGGACTCGTCGATGTAGTCGACGTCGAGTGCCTGGAGCACCTGGGCCTCGGCGAAGTGGCCGATGCGGGCCTTGGCCATCACCGGGATGGTCACCGCAGCCTGGATGCCCTGGATCATCTCCGGATCGGACATGCGGGCCACGCCGCCGTCGCGACGGATGTCCGCAGGCACCCGCTCGAGGGCCATGACGGCCACTGCGCCGGCGTCCTCGGCGATCTTCGCCTCGTCGGGGGTGACGACGTCCATGATGACGCCGCCCTTCAGCATGTCGGCCAAGCCACGCTTGACCCGGTACGTACCGGTCTCGCTCATGGCGCGCACTCTATCTGCAGGTGCACGAACCACCCTGGCTGCTTTGGACCGAAATCGAACAACGGGTGAACGATGCAGGGCGACGTGATGCGATCGGCGCGACCGACCCGTCCGCTCAGCGCAGCGTGGCTTCGCCCGGCTCGGGCAACAGGACCCAGGTCGCACCAGGTGTCAAGCGAACCGGGGCGCCGTCGGCGTCGCGATACTGGGTCGGCTCGGTGACGTTGGTCTTCGACCACGTGCCGACGACCACCTGGCCGTTCGAGAAGATCCAGGCCACGCCCTCGCCTTCGAGGACGGCCTCGGGCACCTCGGCACCCGACGAGTCGACCTGGCCGGACGCTTCGTAGTCGACGAACTGGACGATCACGTTGGCCGGGGCGATCTGCACACCGTCGACGTCGACGTGAGGCGTGCCGTTCTGCGTGCGGGCCCAACCACCGAGCTCTGCATCCCAGTCGTGGGAGACCTGGGTGCCTCGGTACGACACGTCCACGCCGAGTGCGGGCTCGCCGCCGTCGAAGGTGGTACCGGGCAGGAGGTGCTCGACGATCGTCGGCGGTGCGCCGGTCTCGTTCACCAGCGCCCAGAGATCGTCGGTGGAGGTCATGAGGTTGGACGGCGAGCGGCGGTCGCTGGCGCGGGTGTACGCGGCCGGCTCGGCTTCGAAGCCGACGTCGCGGATGGCGACCGAGCGGATCAGCTGGGCGAACGCAGCGTTGGCGCCCGACCACGCGAACAGCGGCTGGCGCAGCGGCGTGAGCAGCGGCACATCGGTCGAACGAGCTGAACGGATCGGGCCGAGCACCGGGGCGTCCTGGCTCTGGTAGACGGCCAGCAGACGGGTCAGACCGCCCTCGACGCGCTCTTCGTAGACGAGGTCGGCCTGGTTGATGCCGGCCTGGGGACGAGCGAGCGAGATGTTGTCGATCTTCGCCGCGAGCGCCGGTCGGTCGACGATGGCCTGGTCGATCGACATGCCGGTGAGCGGTGCGAGCAGGTCGGCCACGACGGGCTCCGTCGTCTCGCTGGCTGCGGCGGTGGTGGCCGGCGCCTCGGTGGTCTCGGTCGACTCGTCGGCGGCGCCGGGCGATTCGGACATCGACGTCGTCGTGGTCGCCTCGCTGGTGAGCGTGGTGGCCGTGGTCTCGTCGTCACCGCCACCGCCACATGCGGCAGCGACCAGGGCGAAGGCGAGCAGTGCTGCCATGAGACGCAGCGCGGCGCGACCGCGGTGGGGCCGAGGAGATGAGGAAGTCGTCATCAGGGTCTCCG
>JAHDHM010000163.1:0-5914 GCA_020631315.1 Acidimicrobiales bacterium | reverse complement strand
CGGGGGTGGGGCGGGTGGGGGGGGGGGGCGGGGGGCCGGGCGGGCCGGCGGGGACGGGTGAACTGCGTCCGGAGCGTCAGAGCTCGCGCAGCGCAGCGATTCGTGCAGCCGTCGCGGGATGCGACGGGGAGTTCTCACCGGGGGCGAGCATCCACAGATGTGCCGCGGCGACGGGTCCGGCCATTGTGGTGTGCCCGTCGAGCGCTTCGTACGCGGCCACGAGACCGGGCGGGAACCGGGTGACCGAGACGCCTGCAGCGTCGTTGCGGAAGCGACGATCGGGTTCGACGACTCGGTCGACGAGCTTGCCGTACAGGCCCGAGGCGATCGATGCCAGCGGCGCAGCGTGCGCGAAGACCGAGGTGCGCACCTCGGTGTCGGCCGAACGCAACTGAACGAGGAGTTGTGCGAGCACGCCCTCGAGTTCGACACGGCCGAGGCGGTCCAGCAGACCGGTGGTCACGATGACTGCGGAGGCTCGCTCGTCGCGGCCGAGCGCCAACGCGTTCGCCGACGAGGACACGCCGACGTGGAGTGCGGGGACGCGCACGCCGGCCTGCACCGAGAGCCCGTCGGCGAGGTTGATCAGCCGAGCGTGCCGTGTCGCGTCGGCCGGGGCCGCGGCCAGCTCGGTCAGGAGGCGCACCTCGGCCGACCGGGCCCGCCACCACAGCAGGGCCCCGACGGCGACTGCGACGACGATCGCGAGCCACCACGGGACGATGATCAACAGGATCACGCCGACGAGCAGGGCGGGAGCGACGACGGCGACCTGGGCGACGCGCGTCGCGAGCCGCTCGTTCTCGGAGATCATCTCGGTGTCGGGTCGCAGCACGGTCGGTCCCCATCAGGCACCGGGGTCGGCGCCGATCAGCCGACGAGTGTACGTCGCCGCATCCACTCGGGAGCGCGCGCTCCGATGCCCTTCACCTCGCCGTGGCGCCCCTCGTCCCACGACGCGATGGCGTCCCGGAAGAGTTCGACGTACGCATCCGCCAACCGACGCATCGAGAAACTCTCCGCACGCAGCGCGCCTCGCTCGATCATCGCCTTGCGACGTTCGTCGTCAGCCAGCACGTCGCGGATCGTCTCGGCGAGCGCCGTGGCATCGCCCGGCGCGACCAATGCGGCTTCGTCGCCGTCGAGCACCACGTTGCGGTAGCCGGGCAGGTCCGATGCCACGACTGCGGTCCCCGCGGCCATCCCCTCGAGCAGCACGACGCCGAACGACTCGCCGCGCAGCGACGGCACGCAGAAGACGTCGGCGCCGCGGAGCCGACGCACGAGTTCGGCGTCGTCCACACGGCCGAGCCACGTGATGCGGCGGTCGTGCCGGACCCTCGCCTTCAGCTCGTCGGTCTCGGGACCCTGCCCGACGATCCACAGTCGGACGTGGTCCGGCAGCTGCTCCATCGCGTCGAGCAGGACCTTCAGTCCCTTGCGAGGTTCGTGCCGGCCGATGAACAGGATCGTCGGGCCGTCCGTCGGAGAAGCCGCACCCTCGCGGTAGCGGGCGAGTTCGACACCGTTCCACAGGCGCACGTACTCGCCGCCGAGCGCGTCCTTCGCCATCTTCTCGGCGTCCTTGGAGACCGCCACGCGGATCGAGACCCGGTTGGCGAGCGTCCGACAGCCGGGAATGAGGTAGGCCAGCGACCCACCCGCGGCATGCCAGGTACCCACGACGGGCACGTTGTTCAAGATGACGGCGTTCGTGGACGCACCCGGTGCGTTCGGTTCGTGCACGTGCAACACGTCGAACTCCTCGTCGCGGATCGCACGCAGGAGGCGCAACGCACACGACGGGTCCGGCGCGACCGGTGCGACCGAGTCGTTCGCGTCGGTGGGGATCGACGCACCCAACGGTGTGATGCCCGGTTCGGGCGGCGGACCGTCACACGGTGCGAGCACCCGGACCTTGTGTCCCTGTTCGCGCAGCAGCCGCGCCAAGCCGAGCACCTGCATCTGCACCCCACCCGGGTACGTGAGGCTGTAGGGGCACACGATCCCGATCCGCAGGGGACCCTCTCGCAGCCGGAGCTGTTCGGCTGCCGAACGCTCGGTGTGGTGGCGTGCCGCGGCACTGCGTCGTCGCAACATCGTGGAGTGAACCTACGCGACCCAGCTCCGTTTCCGCCACGTCGCTGCCAGACTTCCGGGATGCGGTTGACCTCTCTCTTCCTCGCCGACCACGCCGAGGCACTGCGCGGGAAGTTCTACGTCACCGGCGGTGGCTGGGACGCGATCAACGTCCGACAGCTTCCTGCGATCCACCCACACATGTGTGTGTGCGTGGCGCTCGAGGTCGGCTGGAACGACACCGACGTCGACCACGAGATCGACGTCAAGCTGCTCGACGAGGACGGCCGCTCGCTGCTGCCCGGTCGTGTGGGCGGCAAGGCCCGCGCTGCTCGACAGCCGTCGGCGAGGCCGGGCGACACCGCTCCCCTGCTGCTCGTGTTCAAGCTGGTGGGCGTCCGCTTCGAACGCGCCGGCGACTACAACGCCACCGTCGAGGTCGACTCCGTACCCGTCGGTTCGGTTCGGCTCAAGGTGCGCCAGATCAACCAGCCACGCTGAACCACACGGCCGGCACGTACGTGTACTTGTCCGAGTCATCCCAGACACGGACGTTCACGAGGTAGTCCCCCGCTGGCAGGATCGGTTCGAACCCGAAGCTCACGTCGGTTCCGCCGAGCCCCTGCACGTCGGCCAGCGGGATCCACTGTCCTGGCGAGGCGACGCGGCCGTCCAGACGAAGCCCGACGGTGAGATCGTCGGCCCGACGAACGAGCACGTCCACCTTCACGACCGCCTTGTCATCGGTCGCGGTTCCGGCGAGGACGAAGCGGTCCACCGTCTGGTTCGGCGTCGGCGCGGTCACCGTTCCGGCAGGTCGGAGGTCGCCGGGCGTGACCCAGAACAACGACAGGCTCCGCGACCATCCCTGCGTCAGGGCGCGCTGGCCGTCGACGTCGGTGGCGAAGGTCTGCACGAAGTAGCGACCGTTCTCGGGCACGGTGATCTGGCCGCTCCAGCCCGTGCTGGCGGCCCCGGGGTCGGCGAGCACGGCCTGTCGGACGGCGATGGCCGGCTCGTTGGTCACGGAACCGTCGTCGAGCAGATAGCCCCGCTGGCGGTAGTCGTACACGACGTACTCGAGCTCGGCGACGCCGCGGTCGTCGGTGGCCGTGCCGCGGATCGCGACATCGAGCGACGGAGTGTCGATGCTGTCGTGCTTCGGTGTGGTCACCACCGAAGAGGGCGCCACGGCACCCGGCACCTCGACGGTGAAGTCGACCCGCAGGCGTTCGGAGAGGTTGCCGGCGGCGTCGAAGGACTCCACGTAGAGCAGCCAGGCACCCGGATCCAGCTCTGGTGTCGAGATCGTGAAGTTCGAACGCGTGCCACCCGGCTGGGTCACGAATCCGTCGAACCAGCCCGCGTAGGTCAGGTCGGGGTTCGGGTTCGGTCCCTCGTTCCAGAACCTGTCGCGGACATACCACCGCACCCGCTGCACGGACACGTCGTCGCGCACCACGCCGTTCAGACGCAGCTCGCCGGGCTCGATGACGGCACCGGTCTCGAAGTTCTCGAGCTCGACCGTCGGCGGAAGGTCGTTCGGCGAGTGGGTGATGGTCACCGTGCGCTGGTTCGGTGACGGCTGGCCGGCGTCGTCCCACGCACGGGTCCTGATCAGCCAACGTCCCTCGTGAGGCAACGTCAGCGCCGTCGACCACTCGGCACGGGCACCGCCGTCGAGGTCCGCGTCGCGCCACTTCGGCAGGTTGGACATGCTGCCGTCGGCGTCGAGCCAGCCTCGCACCACGTCGTCGTTGCCGTGGAAGTAGTAGCCGACCTCGACTCGGGCGACCCGACGGTCGTCGGTCGCGATGCCGGTCACCTCGATGCGGGGGTCGTCCACGACACCTGCCGCTGGTGTGCTGAGCAGCAGCTCGGGCAGGTCGTCCCCGGGCTCGGTGATGCTGAAGTACTGCGTCACAGCGAGCCGTTGGTTGGACCCGTCCACGACGTAGGCGTTCACCTGATAGCGACCGGCCGGCAGCGGCGGCACGTCGATCCGCCAGTCACTGGTCGGCTGATCCAGACCGGTGATGTCGGCCGGAACGTGGCGGACCGACTCGTCGACGGCACCGATCTGGCCGTTCGTGAGCAGCCCCTCCGACGTCGAGAGGTTCAGCACTCGGACCATCACGGACTTGACGCCGATGTCGTCGGCCGCCGATCCGGACAGCGTGAACGCGTCGCCGCGGTCCAACCGGACCTCGGGTGCCGGGGCGTCGATCGTGAGCTCGTGCGGCGGCTCGTCGCCGACCGCCACCAGGATGGTGCGGGATGCGGCGCTCTGGTCCCGCTGACCTGCGTCGTCGATGGCGATGAACTTCGCATTCCAGCGGGCGTTCGGCACCACGGCCTCGAACGAGAAGTTCACACCCGTCGCGCCAGGCTGGTCGAGTTCGGCATCGAAGGCGTGGAAGTCGCCTCGGGTCCCGTCGGGCTGCAGGTAACGGCCGGTGTCGAGGTCGACGATCTCGACGCGGACCCGCGCCACGCCACGGTCGTCGGTCGCGGTCCCCCGGTACTCGATGCGGTTGCCCGGAGGGTCGAGCAGGACGGCGGACACGAGGTTCGTGTTCGGCCGCTCGTCGACTCCGGCGGGGTTGACCGAGATCCGGATCTTCGGCGCCGCAGGGTCCTTCGAACCGTCTGCGGCGAAGGTCTTGGCCTTGATCTCGAACACGCCCGTCCGGGTGAGATCGACACTCAGCGACCAGTCGGTCGTCGTCGCACCGGCGGCCGTGAGCTCCGAGTCGAGCCCGGCCCATGCACCCCAGGTGCCGTCGGCCTGGAGCCATTCGTTGCTCCCGAGGTCGTGCACGGTGACCTGCACGCGTCGGACACCGGCCGGCGAACTCCCGCGGCCGGCAAACGTGACCTCGTCGCCCTGCACGAACTGCTGACCGGTGAGCGGGGTGTCCAGACGGGTCGCCAGGTCCGGTGTGACATCGACGATGGCGTCGACGTCGAAGAAGCCGTGACGGCCGACTCGCTTGTCCCCGACGATGTCACCGTCGTGACCGAGCAGCAGACCGCGGTCGATGAGCTCGAGCGCGTACACGCCGTTGAAGCCGTTGGCGCCCGGGTTCCAGCCGAGCGCCTGTCCGGTGTCGGGATCGAGTGCGGCGACCTGCTTCCGGGCGATCGTCTGATCGCCGAGCACCGAGGCGTTCACGTCACCGCCGAAACCGTACGAACGGTCCGGGTCGCCGGGATACGGGTCGACGGCACCGGGCGCCTCGGTGTACTGGAAGTGCCCACCCATGTAGACGACGTCGTCGCCGATCGCGACCGAGTACGTCGAATCGAAGTTGCGGGTGATCCAGTCCGGCTGCACGTCGTCCGATCCGTTGCCCCGAACCGGGAAACGGATGGTGACGTCGTTGGTCGGCGGGCGGTCGCCTCCCGAAGTCGTGATGACGAAGTACGAGCCGTCCGGCGACATGTCGAAGCCGCGCAACCAGAACTGTCCGCCGGCGCGTCCGACGTTGTCCTCGAACAGGCGCGTCCGCCACTTCTGCAACTTGGCGCGGTCGCCCTCGAGGCTGATCTTCGCGACGCCGTAGCGCTCTTCACCACCGATAAACCGGGCCGGAGCCAGCACCATCATCGACCGGCCGTCGGGGGTCACTTCGAGCCCCTTCACACCGAGCGAGCCGCCGACTCCGATGCCACCTGACACACCGATCGTGAAGCCGGGATCGACCTCGCCGGTCGCGGCATCGAGCTCGGCGAGACCCTCGCGAGGCACGCCGTTGATCGAGGTGAACTGGCCACCCACGAACAGCCGCGTGCCGTCGGGCGAGATCGCGACCGCGGTCGCCTTCGCATCGGC
>JAHDHM010000162.1 GCA_020631315.1 Acidimicrobiales bacterium | reverse complement strand
CGCATAGCGGACGTTCGTGTTCACCTTCACCACGGGGCCCTTGTTGAGGTGCACGTGATGGTCCGGCTCGTAGCGATCGACGTAGTTCGGGTGCAGCGCGTGGGCACCGTCGACGGACAGGCACCACGAGCCGGCGATCGACTTCAGCAACGACGCACGATCACCACCCGCTGCCAGCTCGATGCGTTCCAGCACGTGC
Organism: Acidimicrobiales bacterium; assembly: GCA_020631315.1. Next base: position 7,502 of record JAHDHM010000162.1, on the reverse strand, counting down.
CCGAGGAACGCCCCGTCGGCGCCGGTCGACGACGACGAGCCGACCTCCTCGTGGTCGAACAACACCGCCACAGCGACAGCGTCGTCGGCGATCTCGGTCATGGCCGCCGTGAGCGCGTGGCAGGAGGTGAGGTTGTCGATCCGCGGCGCCGCGTACATCGTGCGGTCGGCGCCGAGCACCGACGGCGGGGTCAGGTCGTGGAACATCAGGTCGGCGCCGCGCACCGCTGATGCATCGACGTCGTTCGCGGCGGCGATGTGACCGACGATGCCGCCCTGCTCGGCCACACCCAGGCCCCAGATGGGGGAGAGGTGGAGCTGACGGTCGAGACGGAGGCCGTCGTTGACCTCGCGGTCCAGATGGATCGCGAGCTGGGTGACCCTGGCCACCGGCTCGTCGATGCGCACCAGACGCTCGGTGCCGTCGGCGAGAACGAGACGGCCCGCGACCCCGAGATCACGATCCAGCCACGAGTTGAGCAGCGGGCCGCCGTACACCTCGACCCCGACCTGGCGGTAGCCGACCCGCCCCGTGTCCGGGCGAGGCTTGAGCCGGAGGTTGGGGCTGTCGGTGTGGGCACCCGTCAAACGCACCGGAGAACCCGCAGCCGCCGACGCGGGTCGATGCCACGCGATCAGCGCCCCGCCACGCCGCACCATGCGGCGGCCGCGCACATCGGTCCAGTCGTCGTGCTCGCTGAGTTCGGTGAAGCCGGCAGCCTCGAGTCGGCGCATCGACGCCGCCACTGCGTGATACGGCGTCGGGCTCTGCTCGATGTACGCAAACAGGTCGGCGGCGACAGGATCGTTGGGCAGGACGGTGGGCGACATCGGAGCTCGTTCGGTCGGGAGAACGTCGAGGCACCATTGTGCTGTGCCGGCGGGTCCCGACGCGAGCATCCGCCGTGTATTGGCGCAGAGGTGGAACAGTCGGCCCGACCCGGGGGTTCGCTTCGACATGTCCAGCACGGAACACGATCTCATCGTCGTCGGCGGCGGCTCCGGCGGCATCGGTGCCGCACGCGTCGCCCGATTCCGCGACGTCAGCGTCGCCATCGTCCAGGACGGGCCGCTCGGCGGCGACTGCACGTGGACCGGCTGCGTGCCGTCGAAAGCCCTGCTCGCCGCAGCAGCTGCCGGCACGTCCTTCGACGAGGCCATGGCGACGGTGCAGTCGGCGGTGCAGACGATCGCCGGCCACGAGACCGCCGCAGCGCTCGCCGAGGAAGGCATCGACGTCATCGCCGGCCGCGGTGTGCTCACCGGCCCACGCGAGGTCACCGTCGACGGCGTCGTCCACCGGGCACGGATCGCCGTCATCGTGTCGCCGGGGAGCGCTCCGCTGCTCCCGCCGATCGACGGGCTCGACCAGGTCGGTGCACTCACCAACGAGGAGATCTGGTCGCTCCCCTCGCTGCCAGCACGGCTCGCGATCATCGGCGGTGGGCCGATCGGCATGGAGATGGCGCAGGCGTTCACCCGCATGGGCTCCTCCGTCACCGTCGTCGAAGGGGCCTCGCGAGTCATGCCACGCGACGACGCCGACGCGGCAGCCGTCGTGCACCGGGTGTTGTCCGCCGAGGGCGTCGACATCAGGACCGGCGTCGTCGCCTCGTCGGTTCGCCGAGACGACGCCGGCACAGTGCATCTCGAGCTCGCCAATGGCTCGACCGTCGAGGCGGATCAGCTCCTCGTCGCCGCCGGCCGTCGACCTGCCCACGCGTCGATGGGCCTGGAAGAGGTCGGCGTGAAGATGACTGATCGTGGCTGGATCGAGGTCGACGATCACCTCGAGACTGCAGTGCCAGGCGTGTACGCCGTCGGTGACGCCGTCGGCGACCGCCAGTTCACCCACGCCGCGGGCCACATGGCCTGGCTCGCCGTCGAGAACGCGCTCGCTCGTGGCATGCGCCGCTTCTCCAAGCACTCCTACGACCCCGGCAACATCCCGTGGGTCACCTTCACCTCACCGGAGGTGGCCCAGGTCGGGGTCACCGAGGCCGAGGCGGCCGACATCGACGGCGCCGTCGTCGCCGAGCTGCCGCTCGCCGAACTCGACCGTGCGGTCGCCGTGGGCCGCACCGACGGCTTCGTGAAGCTCATCTCGGTGCCGCGACGCGGGCTCGGCATGACCGGAGGTGGCCGGCTGATCGGTGCCACGATCGTCGCCGACCGTGCCGGTGAGCTCGCCGGTGAGGCGGCGCTCGCCGTCCGGACCGGCATGTTCGCCGGACGTCTCGCCCAGACGGTGCACGCCTACCCGACCTGGTCGATCGCACTGCAGATGGCCGCAGCCCAGCTCGTCGGTGAGTACGGCGGCCGAACCGCTCGACAGCCCCGCCGCGACGCCTGAGCAGGCTCCCATCGCCCTGAGTCGGTCGCACACACGACCCTCCCGCCCGGCACACACATCGCTCACATCTCACTCGCACCATCAGGTGGCACGAGTCGGCGACCGATCCGACTCATGAGCACCCGAGATCGGAGCGAGGCATGTTCACCCTTCTGCGGCGACGAAACGGCACTGCGACGGCCAACGCGTGGCTGTGGCAGCACGCCGCCATGGGTGCGGCGCCCGCTGATCTCGATCGACTGACCGGGCGATCCGTCGCCGAGGCGGTCGAGTGGTTCGTCGACCCGGCCGGATCCGGCGCCGCCGCAGCACCGGATCCGTGGGCAGGGCTCGATCTCGCGGTTGCCCGCGACGACAACCGTGGACGGCGTGAGGCATCCCTGCGGGCCATCGAAGCGTGGGTCGCGTCGATGATCGAGAGCCCGCAGCCGCTGCTCGAGCAGATGACGTGGTTCTGGCACGGGCATCTCGTGTCGGCGCTGTCCGAAGTGCGCGACTCCCGGCTGATGGTCCGACAGCTCCGGCTGTTCCGCAGCCAGGCGCTCGACGGCGATCTGCGCACGCTCCTGCGCGAGGTCACGGTCGATCCGGCGATGTTGCTGTACCTCAACGGCGCCCAGTCGACCGGCGAGGCCCCCAACGAGAACTACTCGCGTGAACTGCTCGAGCTGTTCGCGCTCGGCATCGGCAACTACACCGAAGCCGACGTCCAGGCGGGTGCCCGGGCGCTCACCGGCTGGTCCATCGATCGCCGGGACCCCACAGGTTCACCCGCGCTGTACCGGCCCCGTCGCCACGACGACACCCCGCAGCGCTACCTGGGCGTCGACGGAGTGCACGACGTCGACACGGTGATCGACGCAGTGCTCGCCCACGGTGCCTGCGGGCCCTTCGTCGCACGCAGCATCGCCCGCCACCTGCTCGGGCCTGGTCTACCGGTCGAACTCACCGACACCTGGGGCCGGGACTTCGCCGCCGACGGCTACCGGTTCCGTCCCCTGCTGCGCACGATCCTTCTCCACGGTGCGAGTGACCCATCGGCGCTGACATCCGAGGTCGTGTCGCCGCTCCCCTGGACGGTTGCGGCCATGCGAGCGCTCGAGCTCCGTTCGGTGCCGAGAGGTGCAGCCCTCCTGCTGCGCTCCGCCGGGCAGGTGCCCATGGCGCCGCCCAACGTCGCCGGCTGGCCCCGCGGTACGGCCTGGCTCTCGACCACGCCCGTGCTGGCCCGGGCCAACCTCGCGCTGCAGCTCGCCGCCGCAGCGCCGACCGAGGGCGCTGCGCGACGCGCCGTCGTCGCGGGCGATCTCGCCATGCTCGCCACATCGCTCGGCGTCGCAGCGTTCTCCGACCAGACCGCTGCGGCCATCCGGAGCGCGGCATCACCCGTCGAGGGCCTCGCCGCAGCCCTCGTGTCCGACGACGTCGTCGTCCGCTGACGCCGGCCCGCAGAGCAGACCGAGAGCCTCGCAGAGCAGACCGAGAGCCTCGCAGAGCAGACCGAGAGAGCCTCGCAGAGCAGACCGAGAGAGCACAGAGAACTGATCATGGACCGCAGACGATTCCTGACCACGATGAGCGTCGCCGGAGCCACCGGCGTCGTCGGCTACCAGGCCATGGCGACCGGCAGCGGCGCCAGCGTCGACGCGACCACCGCATCGGCGGTGGCCCCGACCACCGTGCCGCCGACCATCGACCAGATGCCGACCGCGACGACCACGACCGAAGCGGTCGAACAGCCCCGTAGCGGTGGCAATGTGCTCGTGGTCGTCCAGATGAACGGCGGCAACGACGCGTTGAACACCCTCGTGCCGTCCGACGGTCGCTACCGCGACCTTCGTCCAGATGTCGCGCTCGCCGAGTCCGAGGTACTCGCGCTGTCCGACGGATCCGGTCTCGGTTTCCACCCCTCGATGGCGCCGTTGCTCGGCCGGTGGAACGACGGTCAGATCGCCGCGGTCGCCGGCGTCGGCTACGAGAACGCCAGCCGGTCGCACTTCGCCGCCATGGACGACTGGTTCTCGGCGACACCCGGCCAGGCCAACACGACCGGCTGGCTCGGCCGCTGGGCCGATCTCACCGCCACCGGCGACGATTCACCGATGCGGCTCGTGAGCCTGGGCGGCCGTGCCGCCGCCCTCGACGCTCACGACACCTCGGCCATCGTCGTCGACGACCCGGCGACCTTCGGCCTGAACGGCGGCCGTGGACTCGACGTCGACGGGTACGCCCGGACGTTGCGGATGCTCGGTGGAGCGCAGGGCGCTGCGCTCGACCAGGGTCTCGATGCCGCAGCGTCGCTGGCCGAGATCACCGGATCCGGTGGCACCACCGACATCACTGCCGGGACCACCTTCGCCTCGCTGCTCGACACCGCCGCCGGCCTCATCGACGCTGACCTCGGCACCGAGGTGATCGTGGTGTCCGGTGGTGGCTTCGACACCCACGCCGACCAGCTGGGTACGCACGCCGGCCTCTTGTCCGACGTGGCCACCGGCATCGCCGGATTCCTCGATCGCATCGAACAGCAGGGTCACGGCGATGACGTGCTGGTGCTGACGACCTCGGAGTTCGGTCGCCGGGTCGCACAGAACGGCAGCTACGGCACCGACCACGGCCGGGCCGGCGTGCAGTTCCTCGCCGGCGCCGACGTCCACGGCGGTCTGCGCGGTGGCTGGGATCTCTCGAGTCTCGTCGACGGCGACCTCCGGCCGGACGTCGACACGAGGGCGCTGTATCAGGTGGCGCTCGAGTGGCTCGGGGGACCGACGAGCGAGATCCTCGGCGGTGCGTACGAGGATCTGGGTCTGGTGAGCACCTGAGACTGGTCGGGCACTGAGGCGTCGTGGGGCGAGGCCGGGCCGGTTCAGGACACCGATATCGTGCCGTTCGTGGACGAAGTCTGTGTTCGTCATCCCGACCGGGAGACCGGCCGTCACTGCACCCGCTGCGGCACGCCGGCATGTTCCGACTGTCTGAAGTCAGCGTCGGTCGGTGCCCACTGCGTCGACTGCCGCAAGGCGTCGGCTCCGTCGACGAGCGAACGGGTCCGCACGGCCGTCGCCCTCGGCACGCCGTACGTGACGTACGCACTGATCGCCGTGAACGTGTTGGCCTTCCTCTCGGCTGCACCTGGGTCGCAGGCACAGGGTGATCTCGCGACCTGGGCGGTCGGCATCGAGCGAGACGGAGAGTGGTACCGGGCGATCACCGGTGCCTTCCTCCATGGCTCGATCATGCACATCGGCTTCAACATGCTCCTTCTGTTCCAGCTCGGATCGATGCTTGAGCGGCTCTTCGGGGTCGGTCGTTTCGCCGGTCTCTACGCGTTGTCGCTGCTCGGCGGCTCCATCGGCGCACTGCTCTTTGCTCCGGGTAACACGGCGACCGTCGGAGCCTCCGGAGCGGTGTACGGGCTCATGGGCGCGGTCGCGGTCTTGATGCAGCGTCGTGGGATCAGCGTCATGCAGTCGGGCATCGGTGGCCTCATCATCATCAACGTGATCATCTCGTTCGTGGTGCCGAACATCTCGATCGGTGGTCACCTCGGTGGCCTCGTGACGGGAGCGCTCGCCGGACTCCTGCTCGACCCCGGTCCGCGTGGCGCCACCACACCGTCTGGCAGGACGCCGCTCGTCGCCGCCGCGACCGTGGCGGCCATCGCGGTGCTCTTCTACGGAACCCTGCTCGCAGCCGACATCGCCTTCGACCGACTGCTGAGTTCACTCGGGTGACGCCAGCGATCGATCAGCTCGTCGCTGCGGGCATCGAACATCGGGTCCTGTCCTACGAACACGACCCGGCACATCCGTCGTTCGCCATGGAGGCAGCGGAGGCGCTCGGCCTCGAACCCGAGCAGATCTTCAAGACACTGGTCGCCGACGTGACCGGTGTCGGGCTGGTCGTCGGTGTCGTCCCCGCATCGACGATGCTGGACCTCAAGGCGGTCGCGAAGACCGCCGGTGGGAAACGAGCCGAGATGGCCGACCCCGCCGTCGCCCAGCGCAGCTCGGGGTACGTCGTCGGCGGCATCAGCCCCTTCGGCCAGCGCAAGCCGCTCCCGACCTTCGTCGACGAGACGTGCGACGCATGGGACGAGATGCTGGTCAGCGCCGGACGCCGAGGGCTCGAGATCGCCGTCGCACCGGACGACCTGTGTTCGGTGCTCAGCGCGACCCGGGCGCCGATCGCCGTCTGGTGACCGGGCCTGTCGTCGCCCTCAGTCGAGGGGCGGCAGCTCGCCGAAGTCGAGGGCGAGCTCGGGGTCGACCGGCTCGCTCGATCGCATCTCCACGACGGCCTCGGTCTTGTCGGGCTCGATGACCTCGCCCACGGCGAGCATCGCCGCGGCGAGCGCCGGTGCTGCAGCGGCCGTGCCCCGCTTGAGGCGAGGGGTCTCGAGGCGCTCCTCGAACGCTGCGAGCTCGGCATCATCGGCCGAGCGCTCGCCATCATCGACGGACTCGGCCTGAGGGTTCGTTGCGGCGTCCACGTCGAGTACCTCCGAGATCAGCGATCGAGCAGTGGTTGGGTCAGACGCATCGCATGCGGCCAGCCCTCTTCCCAAGGGAACACGCCGGACTGGTGTGGCCATACCAACTGGACCATCCGCCACGGCTGATCGCCGTAGATGATCGGCGGTGTCGGGAAGCGCTGCTGGTGCTTCGTGAGGTCGACTGTCACCAGCATCGACCGCAGATCGTTGTCGAGCAGCCCGACGAACTGCTGGTCGATCGGGAGCTGCACGCCCTGCTTCAGGTTCGACACCGTCATGTCGAGCAGCCCCTGCGAGGCAGCTGCCGACAGGCCGACGATGCAGATCTCGGGGTGGCCGATCAGCGCCTCGAGCCCGAACGTGTAGGAGTACGTCGGGAACGGTGACCTGGGATCGTCGACGGCGCGCACCGGCTCGATGCCCCAGCCCTGGGACTCGAGCATCCAGTCGATCTTCTCCCGGTGGGACATCGGGTCGTACTGGAGCTCACTCATGCTCCACAGTCTGGCGGGTGTGCGGCTCGGACTGCGGGTCGCGTCGAGATGACCTGTCACGTCATCGCCACGACGACCTGTTCCATGGATCGTTGATCACATGACCAAGGAACAACAACTCCGTCTGGCACTGCGGGTGAACGCAGTGTCGTCCGCCTCGT
>JAHDHM010000161.1 GCA_020631315.1 Acidimicrobiales bacterium | reverse complement strand
TCGAGGCCGTCGTGCCGGTGATCGTCGCGGTGATCGCCTGGAACATCGTCGAGCGGGTGGCACCGGGCGGCCAGGCCAACGCCGGTTTCAACGCCTCACTGATCGGCGCGCTCTCGAACCAGATCATCCCGGTGTGGAGTTCGATCGCCCTGTGGTGCGGCGCGGCCACGGTGCTCGGCCAGGTCGCCCCGGTGCGCCATCAGTTCAAGGGCACGACCGGCATCCCCGCGGTCATGGCGCTCGCCCTGACCTTCGCCCCGTGGATCTTCGTGGCGACCGTGTTCGGCTTCTTGTCGTCGTTCCTGGTCGTGCGCAACCGCCAGCCGGCCGTGGTCGTCGGCCTCGCCTCCGGCCTCACGATGGCGTGGCTCGGTTGGGTCGGCGAACTGAACCCGGCCTGGGGTGTCAACCACGGACCCGAGCTGGCCCTGTGGACCGCGGTGGTGATGGCGATGCTCGCGCCGCGGGTCCTCATCGGCCGCGAGTACCTCGACCCGACGGACCCGACCAAGGGTTGATCACGTACAGCACTGAGTCTCGGCTCGTCAGCCGAGCATCGGCCAGGTGTCGCTCAGCTTGTAGCCGTCGGGCCACGGATCGGTCGGGTCGAGCAGGTGCTGGTGGGTACCCGTGATCCACGCCTGACCCCTGATCGACGGCACCACGGCGGGCACGCCGCCGACCGTCGCCGTCGACTCGATACGACAGTCGAACCGCGAGCCGATGATCGAACGCCCCACGAACTCGGCACCGACGTCGAGCTGGCCTCGAGCATGGAGCACCGCCATGCGCGCCGAGCAGCCCGTGCCGCACGGCGAGCGGTCGAGCTTCCCGGGCTGGATGACGACGGCGTTCAACCCCTCCCGCACACCACTCTGGTCAACCGTCACCGGCATCGTCATCTGACAGAACGAGATGTGCTGCCAGCCCTCCAGCTCGGGGTGTGCGAACCCGATCTGCTCGTTCGCGGCGTTGGTGATCTTCACGCCCAGCTCGGCGATGTCACGGGCCTCGTGCGGCGCGATCTCGAAGCCGAGGCTCGGTGCGTCGACGAGGACGAAGCTGTCACCACCGAACGCGATGTCGACGGACAGGGTGCCGACCCCCTCGACCTCGAGCGGTGCATCGAGCGCCGTCGCGAACGACGGGACGTTGCGGGTCGCCACCGAGGTGACCTTGCCGTCTGCGCAACGAGCCGTGACCTCGACGAGGCCGGCAGGCGCCTCGAGATGGACGACGGTCTCGGGTTCCGACATCGGCAGGATGCCGGTCTCCAGGAGCACCGTCGCCACACACATGCTGTTGCTGCCCGACATCGGCGGCGTGTCCTCGGGCTCCATCACGATCCAGCCCATGTCTGCGGCCGGATCCGTGGGTGGCACCAGCAGATTCACGTGCCGGAACACACCACCGCGCGGCTCGTTGAGCACGAAGTTCCGCAGCGCGCCGTCCTGCGCGATCCATCGGGACTGCTCCCACACCGTCGCACCCGGCGGTGGTGCCACGCCACCGACGATCACGTCGCCGACCTCGCCCTCGGCGTGGCAGCTGACGACGTGGACGACCTTCGACGACCGCATGTCAGTCGAGCGTGTCGAGTCCGTGGGTCGGATCGAGGATCCGATCGAGGGCGTCGTGACGGTGTTGCCAGTTCTTCTCGACCCGGACCTTCAGCTCGAGGAAGGCGCCGTCGGGGAGCTGCTTGCGCACCTCGGTCCCGACCTCTTTGAGCACCTGACCGCCCTTGCCGATCACCATGCCCTTCTGGCTGTCACGCTCCACGAGGATCTCGCAGGTGATCTTCGGCCAGTCCCAGTCCGTGATGCGGGTGGCGATGGAGTACGGCAGCTCCTCGGAGAACCGGCGCAACAGCTGCTCACGGACGAGCTCGGCGACCTGGAACGCCTCCGGCACGTCGGTGATCATGTCCTCGGGGAAGTACGCCGGGCCCTCGGGCAGTCGGCTCACGAGATGCTCGACCAGCGCGTCGACACCACGACCGGACCGGCCGGACACCGGGAACCACTCCGACGCCGGCAACGACGACGTGGCTTGGATCTGGGCCACCATCTGGTCGCGACTCGCGCGGTCGCCCTTGGTCACCACGACCACGTAGCCGTCCGGCAGCTGATCGGCGATGTACTGATCACCCTTGCCGAACGGTGCCGAGGCGTCGATCACGAGACACACGACGTCGACGTCGGACAGCGACTCCCCCGCCGTGTCGTTCAAACGTTCGCCGAGCGCCGTGACCGGCTTGTGGATGCCAGGCGTGTCGACGAAGACGATCTGCGCGTCGTCGCGATGCAGGACACCCATCACCCGGTTGCGCGTCGTCTGCGGCTTGTTCGAGGTGATCGACACCTTCTCGCCGAGGATCTTGTTCAACAACGTCGACTTGCCCGCGTTGGGGCGTCCGACGAACGTGACGAATCCGGACTTCACGATCGGACTCCGTGCTCCATGTGGGGTTCCGGTTCGGGCAGCGGTGCGATCGCTCGGACGATCACCGAGTCGACCCGACGATGGTCCAACGCCTCGGCGACGAACTCGTGACCGTGGGCCTCGACGCGCTCGCCCACCTCGGGAATGTGGCCCATCAGCTCGAGCACCAGACCTCCCACCGTGTCGAAGTCACCTTCGGGCAACTCGTCGCCGAGCACCTCGATCAGCTCGTCCATCGGGAGGCGACCCGACACGCGGTACCCACCGTCGCCGAGATCCTCGACCAGCGGAGTCTCGTCGTCGTACTCGTCGACGATCTCACCCACCAGTTCCTCGATGACGTCCTCCAGCGTGACCAGACCGGCCACCCCGCCGTACTCGTCGACGACCACCACCATGTGCATGCGCGTCGACTGCATCTCACGCATCAGTTCAGATGCCCGCTTCGACTCCGGCACGAACACGATGTCGCGGATCACGCCGACGTCGGTGAGTGTGGCGTCGATGCGGCCGGCCAGCTGCACCCGCATGAGGTCCTTGGCCAGGATCACGCCGACGATGTCGTCGACGGAGTCCCGGCTGACGGGGATGCGGGTGTAGCCGTGGTCCAACACGAGCCGTACGGCGTCACGGACCAGACCGTCGGCGTCGACGGTGATCATGTCCGGCCGCGGCACCATCACCTCTCGGGCGATCGTGTCGCCCAGCTCGATGATCGACTCGATGATCTCCGCCTCATCGTCGTCGATGACGTCGGACGCGGCAGCCGCCTCGGTCAACGCCAGCAACTCGTCTTCCCCGACGTCGGGGTCGCGCTCGGGCTCGACCTCGGGGACGAGCGCATCGGCGATCACCAACAGCGGACGCAGCGGCCATGCGAGCAGCGGGAAGCCGGCGAGGCTGCGAGCGACACCGCCGAGCAGACGGGCCGATCGGTCGTTGTCCTCGACGGCCCGGCGATGCGGGATCGCCTCGGTCAACACGTACAGCGAGGGCGCCGCGACCACGACGGCGATCACCGCACCGCCGCTGTCGATCCGGTCGACGGCCAGCGAGGTCGCGATGGCCACCACTCCGGCCTGGCACAACAGACGCAACAGCGCCGCGGGCCCGATGACCCTGCCGCGGTCGGCGACCAGCAGGACGAGACGATCGCCGTTGCCGGCGTGCTCGTCGAGACCCGCCGCACGAGCGCGCGACAAGCGGGTGAACGTGACCTCGATCCAACGCAGGAACGCCGCGGCGAGCACCAGCAGCACGATCGCCGAGACGGCGACCCCGATGTTCACTGCATTCTCCGGTTCACGGTGCCACCCCGTTCACTGTGTGCTCCGGTTCACGGTGCCACCCCGTTCACTGTGTGCTCCGGTTCACGGTGCGGCTCCGAAGGCGGCGAGATGCTTGCGCTCGGCGGCCTGCATGACCGCCTTCTCGTCCTCCTCGGCGTGATCGTGACCGAGGACGTGGAGGATGCCGTGCACGACCAGCAGGTCGATCTCGTCGGTCAACCGGCCCTGGTGACCCGGATACGAACCGGCGTTCTCCTCGGACTGTGCTGCGGCGACCGCAGGGCAGACGACGACGTCGCCGAGCAGTCGAGGACCCGGATCCTCGACCGCGTCACGCACCGCCGGCCGGCGCGATCCCCCGTCGGGGGCACGGCCACCGGGACCCATGTCGTCGTCGATCGGGAACGCCAACACGTCGGTCGGCCCGTCGCCGCCCATGTGAGTGCGGTTCAGGTCCGTCATGACGTCGCGGTCGACGAACAACAGCGCGAACTCGACATCGCCACGGATGCCCTCGTCGACGAGCACCATGCGCGACAACGACGCGTACCGCTCGGTCGAGATGTCGTGGTCCGTCTGTTCGTCGGCGACGAACACCTCCAACGTGCCGGGGTTGCCGACCCGCTTCGGACCACGCCGGTGACTCGGAGGTTCCGGGCTCACGATCGCCCGGTGCGTTCGTAGGCGTCGACGATGTCCTGCACGATGCGGTGCCGCACGATGTCGCGACGGGCGAGACGACTGAACCCGATGCCGTCGATGTGGCCGAGCACCTTCTCGAGACCGTGCAGACCGCTCTTGCCGCCGGGGACATCGGTCTGGGTGAGGTCGCCCGTGACGACCGCCTTCGAACCGAACCCGACACGTGTCAGGAACATCTTCATCTGCTCGGGCGTCGTGTTCTGCGCCTCGTCGAGGATGATGAAGCTGTCGTTCAGGGTCCGACCACGCATGAAGGCGAGCGGCGCGACCTCGACGACGGAGCGATCGAACATCTTCTCGGCGGTCTCTGCGTCGAACATGTCGTGCAGCGCGTCGTACAGCGGGCGCAGGTACGGATCGACCTTGGCCATGAGGTCACCTGGCAGGAAGCCCAGGCGTTCGCCGGCCTCGACGGCAGGTCGGGTGAGGACGATGCGCTTCACCTGCTTGGCCATCAGCGCCTCGACCGCCAACGCGACCGCCAGCCAGGTCTTGCCGGTACCGGCCGGACCGATGCCGAACGTGATGATGTTCGAGCGGATGCCCTCGACGTAGGCCATCTGGCCGGCGCTCTTGGGGCGGATCGTCTTGCCGCTCGGGGCGCGCAGGATCGTGGTCCCGAACACCTCGGACGGCCGCTCGTCGGCGCGCACCATGTCGATGGTGCGCTTGACGACTTCGCCGTCCACGCGGTGGCCCTGCTCCAACAGGAGCACCAGCTCCTCGAACACACGGCCGGCACGCTCGGACTCGTCGCCGGTCACGGAGATCTCGTTGCCGCGCACGTGGACCTGTGCGCCGGGGTGCGCGTCGCGCACGAGTTGCAGGAGTTCGTCGCGCTGACCGAGCAGCGGCGTCATGAGGTGATTGCCGGGGACCCGGATCTTGATCTGCGAGGGTGCGGGACTCTCGGTGGGCACTGAACTCCTGTCGACCGGGACGTCGGTGAATCGGCCGTCCGGAGAGGCTATCCCCGGAGCCGACTCGGTGCGTCGCTAGATTTCGGGCGGTGGAGCAGCACGGTGGCGCCGGCGACGACCTGGGCGACGACCCGGCCGCCTGGCTGGCCGAGTTGCGACGGCGCGGCGCCGTTGACGAACGCCGCCGACAGCGCTGGCTCGAGAGCGCACTGCTCGAGTCCGCGACGACCGCCGAGCTGCTCGCCGAGCTCGCTGCCTCGGCCGACGGCGTGGTGCTCGAGACGAGCGCAGGCGGCCGCCACACCGGCGTGATCTCACTGCTCGGCGTCGATGTCGTCGTCATCTCGAACGCCGGCCGGTCCACCGTCGTGGCGACCAGCGCCGTCGCCGCGATCCGTTCGACACGCCGCCGTCAGCGCCGCACCGGTGCGGACACTCCCGCGGCGATGGACGTCACGTTGCTCGAGCTCCTCGCTGACCGCCTGGAGGATCGACCCGACCTCGTCATCACCGTCGCCGGCGGGCAGCGCATCACCGGGCGGCTCGCGTCGGTCGGTCACGACCTCGTGGTCGTCCATCCGGACACACCCGACCCGCAGTCGGTCCACGTCGTGGCGACGGCGGTCGTCGACGTCGTGATCGCCTGAGCGAACTCAGCCCAGGTGCGTGCGGAGGAACTCCACCTGGAGACGCAGCAGGTTCTCCGCCACGACCTCCTGCGGCGTCATGTGTGACACCCCCGACAGCGGCAGCACCGTGTGGGGCCGGCCGGCCTCGAGCAGCGCCCGGCTGAGCTGCAGCGTGTGTGCGGCGACGACGTTGTCGTCGGCCAGGCCGTGGATCAGCATCAACGGCCGTTCGAGTGACGCAGCGTCGTTGATCAGCGACGTGCGCTCGTAGTTCTCCGGTTCGGTGTCGGGGTTGCCGAGGTACCGCTCGGTGTAGTGCGTGTCGTACAGACGCCAGTCGGTCACGGGCGCGCCGGCGATGCCGACGTGGACGGCATCGGGTCGGCGCAACACCGCGAGGGCCGCCAGGTAGCCACCGAACGACCAGCCACGGATGCCGACTCGGTCGAGATCGAGCCGACCCGGATACAGCTCGGCGACAGCGTGCAGGGCGTCGATCTGATCCTCGAGGACCGGCGCCGCGAGATCGCCGTACACCGAACGCTCCCAGTCCCCCGGCACCGCCGGCGTCCCGCGTCCATCGGCGACGACGACCACGAAGCCCTGGTCGGCGAACCACTGCGACGTCGTGAACGCATGTGCGTTGCGCAGCACCCGCTGGGCGTGTGGCCCTCCGTACGGATCGAGCAACACCGGCAACGGGCCGTCCGGCACATCGGCGTCGGGCCCGGGGAACAGCACGGCGGTCGGGATGCGACGATCGCCGACGCGATGCAGGCTCACCATCGGCTCGATCACCGGCGTCTCGGAGAGATCCTCGATCATGTGCACCGCTGCTCCAGCACGGACCTCGACACGTCGGACGGGTGACTCGAGCGTCGAGGTCGTGATCACCAACACCTCGCCGCCCACCAGCGCACCGTGCACGCCGGGCTCGGAGGTGAGCTGCTCGACACCCGCCGGCGTCCAGCGCATGACGTGGACCTCGGACGGGTCGGTCGATGCCGTGAACACGATCCCGGCCAGCAGCGAGCCTGCGACGCCACGCACCCACCGGCCCTCACCGGAGACGGGTTCGCCGTCGAGGCACAACTGGCGGTTGCCGTCGCGCTCCTCGACCGTGACGAGACGGCCGTCGTGGAAGCTCGGCACACCAGGAACGATCTCGACCCAGACGGCGTCGGTGATCTCCCTGCGCAGCGTGGTCGCACCGTTCGACGGGTCGATGTCGACGATCGCCATCCGCCGTTGGTCACGTGTCTGCAGGACGGCCCGCAGACCGTCGCCGTCCCAGGCGACGTCGGCGAGGTACTCCCACTCGCCCCAGTCGATGTCGACCTCGGTGCGGGCACCATCGACGCCGACGACCCACAACGAGACAGCAGCGTTCGCCGTACCGGGCGCCGGGTACCGCATCGCCTGCACCGGTCGTTCCGGATGTGTCGGGTCCGCGAGCTGCCAGACGTCGACGGGCGCCACGTCGACGCGGGCGACGGCGAGGGCGTCGCCCGACGGCGACCACCAGTGACCACGGGTGCGTCGCATCTCCTCGCCGGCGATGAACTCGGCGCTGCCCCACGACACGGTGTCCCCTGCCTCGGCGGCGAGTGTCCGATCGCCGGAGCCGTCGACGAGACGCAGCTCGTCGCCGACCACGTAGGCGATCGAGGCGCCGTCGGGTGACACCCGCGGGTCGAAGGCCCCGGCCGGGGTGTCG
>JAHDHM010000160.1 GCA_020631315.1 Acidimicrobiales bacterium | reverse complement strand
CGCTGCTCGCGACACTGATGCTGTCGCAAGGTGTGCCGATGCTGCTCGGCGGCGATGAGATCGGTCGGACCCAGCACGGCAACAACAACGGCTACGCGCAGGACAACGAGATCTGCTGGTTCGACTGGGAACACACCGACGACGAGTTCCTCGCCTTCACGAGGCGACTCATCGCGCTACGCGCAGCCCACCCGGTGTTCCGCCGGCGCCGCTGGTTCGAGGGCCGGCCCATCCGAGGTGGCGACGTGCACGACATGGGCTGGTATCGGCCCGACGGCAGCGAGATGACCGACGACGACTGGTCGGTCGGCTATGCGCGCTCGCTGGCCGTGTTCCTCAACGGACGCTCGATCACGGCAACGGGTCCTCGCGGCGAACGGATCGTGGACGACAGTTTCCTGTTGCTGTTCAACGCCAGCCCGGACCCGATCGAGTTCACCATCCCCGCCGGGCTCGACGGTGCCGAGTGGCGGGTCGAGGTGGACACGTCCGAGGACCCCGATCGCGGCCTCGAGGTGGCCAGCCGTGAGCGCCTGGATCTGGGATCGTGGGCCATGGTCGTGTTGCGCAAGATCGACGAGGAGGTCGACAGGTGAAGATCCTGTTCGCGAGCGCAGAGCTCACACCCGTCGCCCGCGTCGGCGGACTCGCCGAGGCCGCGGCTGGGCTCGTTCACGCGCTGCGTGACCGTGGCGTCGAGGTCGACGTGGTGCTGCCGGACTACGGCGACGTCGAGCTCGTCGACGAGCTCGAGCCGTCGACGGTCGAGGTCCCGGAATGGGCCGGTGAGGTCACGGTTCGCCGTGGCGACCACCCGGTCGCCGGGCGGATCGCACTGGTGAAGGCGCCCGGCACGCAACGTCCCCACCCGTACGTCGACGACGACGGCGAGGCGTGGCCCGACAACGACCATCGATTCATGGCGTTCTCCGCTGCGGTCGCCGCGCTCGCGCGTGACGGCGACCACGACGTGGTCCATCTGAACGACTGGCACACTGCCGCGGCCGTCGGCATGGACGTCGGCGACCTGCCCACCGTGCTCACGATCCACACCCTCGGCTATCAGGGCGTCATGGATCGGAGGTGGCTGGAACACCTGCCGATCCGGCCGGAGCACTTCGCGTGGTACGACTCGACGAACCCGATGGCGGGGGCGATCGAACTCGCCGACGCCGTGATCGCCGTCAGCCCGAACTACGCCGCGGAGATCGTGACCGAGGCGTCGGGGATGGGTCTGCACGAACGCCTCGCCGGTCTCGGTGATCGGCTGGTCGGCATCCGCAACGGCATCGACGTCGGGGTGTGGAACCCGTCGACGGATCGGCACATCGCTGCGAACTACGACGCATCGACGCTCGACGCTCGTGGTGCGTGCCGTGCGGCGTTGCTCGAACGGGTCGGTTGGTCCGACGACGGTACGCCCGTCATCGGCGTCGTGAGTCGGCTGGTCGATCAGAAGGGCATGGACCTGCTGGCCGATGCGGCCGCGTTCCTGCCGGGAATCGGAGCGCGCCTCGTCGTGCTCGGCGCCGGCCTCCATCACATCGCCGCACAACTGCAGGCTCTGGCGGTCGAGATGCCGGAACACGTGTGGTTCTTCGACGGCTATGACGAACCCCTGGCTCATCAGATCTTCGCCGGCACCGACTTCTTCGCCATGCCGTCCCGGTTCGAGCCATGTGGGCTCGCACAGATGCAGGCCATGGCCTACGGCTCGATCCCGATCGTCACCGACGTGGGTGGCCTTCACGACACCGTGCTCGACGCCGACGCCGACCGAGCCGGTACCGGCTTCGTCGCACAGCGTGTCGACACTGCGAGCCTGGTCGACGCGCTCCACCGTGCGGTTCGAGCCTCGAAGAACACCCGCCGGCGCCAGGCCATCCAGCGCCGCGGCATGAAGACCGACTGGTCGTGGACCGAGCCGGCGGCGCGGCACGTCGAGATCTACGAGCAGCTCAGTCGACGATGACCTGCTGACCCTTCGACAACACGACGATGCCGTTCTCCGACACCGTGTAACGCTGCGCGTCGAGTTCGGGATCGAACCCGATCCGGGCACCGGAGGGCACCACGACGTTCTTGTCGAGGATGGTGTTGCGCACCTCGGCGCCCGGTTCGACGACGACGTCGTCGAGCAGGATCGAGCTGTCGACCCTGGCGCCGCCCATCACCCGAACGCCGGGTGAGAGGACCGAGTCGCGCACACGACCACCGGACACGACGACACCGTTGCTGAGCAGCGAGCGTCGCACCTTGGACGAGCCCCGCTCATGATCCTGAACCAGCTTCGCCGGCGGCAGCGTGCGTCCGAGCGTGTAGATGGGCCAGTCGGCGTTGTAGAGGTCGAACGCCGGAAAGTCGTCGATGAGGTCCATGTGGGCGTCGTAGTAGCTGTCGATGGTGCCGACGTCTCGCCAGTAGTGCGGACGCCCTTCCTGGCCCGGGACCTTGTTGTCGGTGAAGTCGTAGACGTGGGCGTTGGCGCGGTCGACTATCATCGGGATGAGATCGCCGCCGATGTCGTGACGGTTGTTTTCGCGCAGCTGGTTGTCGTGCAACAGCTCGACCAGCGTGTCGGCGGTGAACACGTAGTTGCCCATCGACGCGAGCACCTGGTCGTGAGCGTCCGGCAGACCGACCGTGTCCTCGACCGGCGGTTTCTCGACGAAGCGTTTGATCTTCGAGTCGGCGCCGGCCTCGATGATGCCGAACTGGTCGGACTCGGCTCGCGGCACCCGGATACCCGCGACCGTCGCGCCGGCGCCCGACTCGATGTGATGGTCGAGCATCTGCCGAGGGTCGATCCGATAGATGTGGTCGGCACCGAAGACGAACACGTAGTCGGGCTTCTCGTCCTCGAGCAGATTGAGGTTCTGGTAGAGCGCGTCGGCCGAACCGAGGAACCAGTGCGGACCCCGACGCATCTGCGCCGGCACCGACGTGACGTAGTTGCCGAGGAACGTGCTCAGACGCCAGGTACGCGAGATGTGCACGTCCAGGCTGTGGCTCTTGTACTGCGTGAGCACGACGATGCGGCGGTAGCCGCCGTTCGCCAGGTTCGACAGCGGGAAGTCGATCAGCCGGTAGTGCCCGCCGAAGGGCACGGCCGGTTTGGCTCGGTCCAAGGTGAGAGGTGCGAGGCGCTTTCCCTCGCCACCGGCCAGCACGATGCTGAGCACCTTCGGGCGGAATGCAGTCTCGGACATGGGACAAGGATGCGCATATCGTGAACGAATGCTCAAGCGTGGCCGGACCGTCCAGTCATCCACGACGGAGCGCTCCCGGTGATCACCGACACCGACCTGTGGCGCTTCGGCGAAGGCACCCACGACGGGCTCCACCACCTGCTGGGTGCCCACGTCGACGCCGGCGGATGTGACTTCGCCGTCTGGGCACCGTCCGCACGTTCCGTGAACGTGGTCGGCGAGTTCAACGGGTGGGATCCCGCAGCTGCGCCGATGACGCCATCGGATTCGGGGATCTGGGCGTGTCGAGTCGAGGGCGCTCGTCACGGGCAGGCGTACAAGTACCGGATCGAAACGGCCGACGGGCGAGAGCTCGACAAGGCTGACCCGGTCGCCTTCGCCGCGGAACAACCTCCGGCGACTGCGTCACGCATCTGGGACCTCGGCCACTCCTGGTCCGACGACGAGTGGATGGCCACCCGCGCCGCGCGCAATGGTCACGACGCACCGATCTCGATCTACGAAGTGCATCTCGGTTCGTGGCGCTACTGCCCCGGCGGCTACCGGGAGATCGCCGAGCAGCTGGCCGACCATCTCGACAGCACCGGCTTCACCCATGTCGAGCTGTTGCCGGTGATGGAGCATCCGTTCTACGGCTCATGGGGGTACCAGACCACCGGCTACTTCGCCGCCACCTCCCGGTTCGGCACACCGCAGGACCTCATGCACCTCGTCGACGTGCTGCACCAGCGGGGCTATGGGGTGATCCTCGACTGGGTGCCCAGCCACTTCCCGACCGACGCACACGGCCTGGCCGAGTTCGACGGCACGCATCTCTACGAGCACGCAGATCCTCGCCTCGGTTTCCATCCCGACTGGCAGAGCGCCATCTTCAACTACGACCGCCACGAGGTCCGCAGCTTCCTGCTCTCGAGCGCGCGGTTCTGGCTCGAGTTCTTTCACGTGGACGGGCTCCGCGTCGACGCAGTCGCCTCGATGCTCTACCGCGACTATTCGCGTGCCGACGGCGAGTGGATCCCCAACGAACACGGTGGCAACGAGAACCTCGGCGCCGTCGCGTTCCTCCAGGAGTTGAACCGCCGGGTCTACCTGCACCACCCAGACGTGATGACGATCGCCGAGGAGTCCACGGCGTGGCCGGGTGTCTCACGTTCGACCGACGACGGCGGTCTCGGCTTCGGGTTCAAGTGGGACATGGGCTGGATGAACGACACGTTGCGCTACGTGGCCGAGGATCCGGTGCACCGTCGCTGGCATCACGACCAGCTCACGTTCCGCATGGTCTACGCCTTCGATGAGAACTTCGTGTTGTCGATCTCCCACGACGAGGTCGTGCACGGCAAGGGCTCCCTGTTGGCCAAACAGCCGGGAGACCGGTGGCAACAGTTCGCCGGGCTGCGACTGCTGCTCGGCTACCAGTGGACACTGCCCGGCAAGAAGCTGTTGTTCATGGGCAGCGAGTTCGGCGCACCGAACGAGTGGAGCCACGAAGCCGAGCTGCCGTGGGCTCTGCTGGCCGAGTCCGACCACGCGGCCGTGGTCGACTGGGTGTCGGAGCTGAACACACTGCTGCGCTCCGAACCGGCGATGCATCGACGCGACGCGTCAGCCGAAGGGTTCTCGTGGGTCGTGGGCGACGACGCCGCGAACAGCGTGCTCGCGTACCTGCGCACGGCGCCCGACGGCCGCCCGCTGCTGGTAGTCGCCAACTTCACCCCGGTGCCACGGCACGACTACGAGATCGGTGTGCCGATCGGCGGCGACTGGTCCGAGCTGCTGAACAGCGATGACACGCGCTTCGGTGGCAGTGGGGTCGTGAACAGCACGGCGAGCGCGCATGGGGAGCCTCGTCACGGCCACCCGCAGAGCGTGTCGCTGAGTGTCCCGCCGCTGGGTGTCGTGGTGTTGGCACCGAACGCAGACTGACCCTTTGTAGTTATCACTACATTCAACGTAGTCTCGGCGACATGCCGATGAACAAGGTCAAGCCCGTTGCCATCACCGTCACGGTCCTGTTCGGGATCTACTCGGCGATCGCCCTCGCCTCCGACGGGATCGGCGGCACGATCGACGCCATCACGTTCAACCTGATGGCAGGACAGATCTACATCGACCTCGTGCTGGCGGCCCTGGCGCTCGCGGTCGTGATGTATCGAGACGCCCAGCGCATCGGACGCAACCCGTGGCCGTTCATCGTGCTCACCGCCATCGCCGGGATGTTCGGCCCGCTGCTCTACCTCGTGACCCGCCCGAACGAACCCGACCTCGCCATCTGAGAAACAGCCATCGCCGGTGCCGCGCTCAGTCGAGTTGTCGCCGCCAGTCCTCGGCGGCGTTAGACAGCTGCTCAGATGTGGCGGCGACGTTCATCGTCAGTCCACCGCGCCCAGCCCATGACGGGGCCGCCTCGAGTGCCAGTCCGATCTCGATCAGCATCCGACCGTCAGCCGCAGGAGCTCGCTCGAATCGAAGGTTCGGCTCGGTGAAGTCCAGCGCGTTCGGCGTTGCACTGGGTTGAGAGGCTGCGGCAAGCCATCGTCCGAGCTGCCTCGCTTCGCTGCTGTCAGGCAGGGGTCCCGAAAGCGCCAACGCCGCCCGCCCATCGAGCAGTCGCCCGCGACGTAGAGCCATCCGCCCCCACCGGACTCACGACCGTCGATGACGAGATCGATCCAGTCACCGTCATCCTCACCGAGACGCATGAGTCGATGATCGCAGCCGAAACTGCCGGCGTGGTGACAACGCCCCTACTCCGGGGCTGACGGGTCTTCGGGCCAGCGGTGCTTCGGATAGCGACCGGCCATGTCCTTGCGAACCTCGGACCACGAACCCTTCCAGAAGCCGGCGAGGTCGGAGGTGACCTGGATCGGCCGACCTGCGGGTGACAGCAGCTCGACGGTCAGCGGCACGGCGCCGTCGACGACGGCCGGGGTGACGCCGATGCCGAAGAAGTCCTGCGCTCGACTGCTGACTGTCGGACGCTCGCGGGTGTAGTCGATCTTCACCGTCCGACCCGACGGGAGCTCCCACGACTCGGGCACGAGCCGGTCGAGCTCGTTGCGCAGGTGCCAACCGATCCGACGGAGCAACGCATCGGTCATGCTCAGCTTCGCGACGTCGGCCACGCCGGTCGCATGGTGCAGCAACGGTGCGAGCCAGTCGTCGAGGTCGGCGAGCAGCGCCGCGTCGTCCATCGGTGGGATGTCGAGGCGGCCGTGCGCCTGGGCCAGGATCGCCCGTGACTGCAGCCGGCGCGAGCGGTCGTTCCACGGCAGCAGCCGGAGCTCGCTGCGGCGAACGGCATCGACGATCGCGGCTGCGGTCTCGGGACCGGGTTCGACGGCGCGGCCTCCCGATCTGAGCACCAGCGCACCGATCGCGGTCTCACTACGGCTGACGACGTCGCCCCGATGTTCGTCCCAGACGGTGACGACCCGCTCTTCGATCAGATGACCGAGCGCTGCGTCGACATCGGCTGCGTCGACGCCGGCCGCCGAACGGATCGCCGCATCGGCTCCGGCGCCGTCGAGATCGGTGACGACGACGAACGCCTCGCCGGCGAGCTCGTCGTGCTCGGGCATCGACGCACCGACACCACTTCGGACCACAAACCGACCACGCTGTTCACGTCGGCGTGCGAGCCGATCCGGGAAGGCCGAGAGCAGCAGCGCGCCGACACGCTCGACGTCGACGCGGCCTCGATCGATCCGCAGCCGCCGGGCGAGGTCCTTCGCGTCGTCACGAGCACGGCGGAGCTGCGGTCCGCTCGCCAGCGGATGGCTGCGCTCGGCGTCGCCGATGAGGCCGACGCGCAGCGCGACGTCGGTCGGTCGCTCGTCGATCCGACCTCGCAGCACGTCGTCACCCTCGAGGGCGGCAGCGACGACGCAGGCCGTCCACGCGTCCGGACTGTCACGATGCTCGACCAGCACCGATGCCAGACGCGGATGCACGGGCAGACCCGACATCGCCCGACCCTTGGCGGTCGCACGCCCGTCTGCGTCGAGGGCGCCGAGATCGACCAGCAACGAGCGAGCAGCGTCGAGCGTGCTCGAATCAGGACGGTCGAGCAGCGCGAGCTGTTCGATGTCGGCACCCCAGACCGCGAGTTCGACCACCAGACCGGTCACATCGCCCAGACGGATCTCGGGCTGCTCGAACGCCGGCCGATTGGCGTGCTCGGACTGGTTCCACAGGCGGACCGCGTGGCCCGGCGCCTGTCGACCAGCGCGGCCCGTCCGCTGGTCGGCCGACGCCCGCGAGTTCATCGTGGTGAGGAGCCGACCCATGCCGGTGCGGCCGTCTTGGCGCATGATCCGGCGCTGACCGGCGTCGATCACGATGCGCACACCGTCGACGGTGAGGCTCGACTCGGCGATGTCGGTCGACACCACGACCTTCCGACGTCCTGGTGGCGACGGCTGGATCGCCGCGTCCTGTTCAGCCGCGGTGAGTGCGCCGAACAGTGGTCGCACGTCGACGTCACCGTCCACGGATGACCT
>JAHDHM010000159.1:4552-7711 GCA_020631315.1 Acidimicrobiales bacterium | reverse complement strand
GTCGAGGGCATGCTGCATCCCGTCGGCGAGGCGCATGGCCGTCGCCTCGAGGTGGCAGTAGTTGTCACCGTCCAGTTCCGCGAGCGCGGCGAGTCCGGCAGCGGTGGCGATCGGATTCCCCGACAACGTGCCGGCCTGGTACACGGGCCCTTCCGGGGCGAGGGACGACATCACGTCACCGCGACCGCCGAACGCACCGATCGGCAGGCCACCGCCGATGATCTTGCCGTAACACAACAGGTCGGGCTGGACGCCGTAGTGCTCCACCGCACCGCCGCGGCACAGCCGGAAGCCGGTGATGACCTCGTCGAAGATGAGGAGCGCGCCGACGCGATCACACTCGGCTCGCAGACCGGCGAGGAACCCGTCGGTCGGAGCGACGAGTCCCATGTTCGCCGCAACGGGTTCGACGATCACACACGCCACGTCGTCGGTGAGCTCGGGGACGACGCCGTAGGGGGCGACGATGGTGTCGGCGACCGCCGAATCCGGCACGCCGTTGGAACCCGACAGGCCGAGCGTGGCGATGCCACTGCCGCCCGCAGCCAGGAGCATGTCGGCGTGCCCGTGGTAGTTGCCGGCGAACTTCAGGATCCGGTCGCGACCCGTGTGGCCTCGGGCCAGACGGATGGCGCTCATGGTGGCCTCGGTGCCCGAGTTGACGAGCCGGATCTTGTCGAGGCCCGGAACCCGCTCACACATGACCTCGGCGAGCTGGACCTCACGACGGGTCGGCGCGCCATAGGACGTGCCGCTGCGCAGCGCGTCGGTCACCGCGGCGGTGATGATCGGCGAAGCGTGGCCCAGAGCGACCGCGCCGTAGCTCTGGACCATGTCGATGTACCGACGGCCTTCGACGTCCCACACGTGTGCGCCCTCGGCACGGTCGACGAAGTAGGGCGTGCCGCCGACGGAACGAAACGCACGCACCGGCGAGTTCACCCCACCCGGGATCCGTCGCTGCGCCGCAGCGAAGAGATCGGCGTTGGTGTTCAGGTCCGCGAGCTCAGTCATCGGATCCGATCCTAGGAGCGGTCGGCCGAACCGAGAACTCCTGCCGCCGTCGCAGCGAGACCCGCGAAGTCGTGACTCGACGCCTCGGCGATGATCGGCTGCCCGAGGTCCCGAGCGGCGGCCGTCGTCGACGGTCCGATGCTCACTCCGGGGACACCGACACCGAACACGTCGACCCAACGGCGCACGTTGGAACCGGCGGTGAAGGCGACCAGATCACAACGCCCGGCCGCTGCGACGACCGCTGCGGGCGGTTCGTGTTCGACCGTCGAGTAGCCGTCGACTCGCACCACCTCGAAGTCAGCCGAGCGGAGCACCGACTCGAGATCGTCTCCCGCTCCGGAGGCGCTGACGTAGAGCACGGGACACGGCGACATCGAATCGACGAGATGTTCGGCGAGCGCCGCGGCTGTCTGCCGCTGCGGCACGACGTCGACACGCCAGCCCGCAGCGGCTGCGGTCGCTGCAGTCGATCGGCCGACGACCGCGATCGACACCTCGTGGGGCGGACCACCGGCCTGCTCGACGACGTGGACACCGATGGAAGATGTCACGACCAGCGCGCCCTGCCGACGAGCGGCGATGGCCGCCTTCACGGCATCGAGCTGCGCCGCGGTCGACTCGGTCGCGACCAGAGGAACGGCGACGACGTCGCATCCGACGGCGGCCAGGCCGTCGACGAGTCGGTCTCCCCCGGCAGCTCGAGGGACCGCGATCGACACAGACGGCATCGACGACGGATCCTGACCGCTCACGCGTCGAGCAGCTCGCGACCGCCACGTCGGTCGAGCACCTCGGTGGCGATGCGGTCGACCAGCGCTTCGGCGTCGGTGTCGACATCGGCATGACGGATCACGCGGGTGCCGGCATGGTCCGACAACACCACCTCGAGCCGGATGCCGTCGGAGGTACGCGTCGCCAGTCCACCGACGGGAAGGTCGCACCCACTGCCGAGACGACGAAGCCACGCGCGCTCGGTCTCGACGACCTCGGCCAAGGGGCCGTCGTCGATCGCCGAGAGTGCGGCGATCGTGTCAGCGTCGTCGGCGCGACACTCGACCGCCAACGCCCCCTGAGCGACCTGGGGCAGCATCGCCGCAGGGTCGAGGATCTCGTCGATCCGGTCGCCGAGGCCGAGTCGCTGCAGCCCTGCTGCGGCGACGACGATGGCGTCGATGTCGTCGCTGTCGAGCCGACCGAGGCGGGTCGCCATGTTGCCGCGCAGCTCGACGAACCGAAGATCAGGACGGAGGTGCGCCAGCTGGGCGCGCCGGCGAACGGAGCCCGTGGCGACCGTGGCCCCTTCGCCGAGACCGGAGAGAGTCGAGCCGACCAGACCGTCTTCGACCGCGCCGCGTTCGGGGATGGCACCGAGCAGGAGGCCGTCGGGTGTCGTGGAGGTCAGGTCCTTGGCGCTGTGCACTGCGAAGTCGGCACGACCGTCGAGCACCGCGCGCTGGACCTCTTTCGCGAACACGCCGCGACCTCCGATCGCGGCGATCGGTGAGGTCTGGTCGCGATCGCCTTCGGTGCTGACGACAACCGGCTCCACCTCGACGTCCGGCAGCGCCGCGGACAACAACGCTGCGATGCGATGGGTCTGCCACAGGGCGAGCTCGCTGCCGCGGGTGGCGGCGCGCAGGCGCACCGTCAGAGCCCGAACAGGTCGCGCAGGCTGTCGGCGAGACGGTCGCCCTTGGGCGTGCCCGCGTCGTCCTTGACGGCGACCGTGGGCCGGTAGAGCAGCTTCGCGACGATTCTGCGGGTGAGGTCGTCGACGGCCTGCTGCTGCTCGGCGTCGAGGTCGCCGAGGTGACGGCCGGAGCGTTCGAGCTCGGCCTGGCGGATGGCCTCGGCCTCGGCGTGGAGCGACGTGATCAGCGGCGCCACCTCACGTGCGGAACGTACGTCGCTGAACCGCAAGAGCTCTTCGTCGACGATGCCCTCGACGGCAGCGATCTCCTTGGCGCGCTCGTCGCGGCCACGCTGGGCGAAGACCGACAGGTCCTCCATGTCGAGGAGGGTGACGCCGGGCAGCTCGGCGAGCGCCGGGTCGACGTCGCGGGGAACCGCCACGTCGACGAGCACCAGGGGTCGACCGTCGCGCTCGCGGATGGCTCCGGCGAGGTCGGCGTGGTCCAGGAT
>JAHDHM010000159.1:0-4542 GCA_020631315.1 Acidimicrobiales bacterium | reverse complement strand
AGGATCATGGACGAGGCACCGGTGCCGGTGAGCAGCACGTCGACGGTACGCAACTGGGCCGGGAGCTCGTCGAGTTCGATGGCACGACCGTCGGCGCGAGCCGCCAGCGCCAATGCCCGCTCGAACGTGCGGTTCGCCACGACGATGTTCGCCGGCTCTGCGCCGGCGAGCGACTCCAACATGCCCGAGGCCATGTCGCCGGCACCGACGACCAGGACGTCACGTCCCTTCAGAGTGCCGAGGTGGTCCGTCGCCATGGCCACTGCAGCCTGCGACACCGAGGTGATGTTCCGCGAGATCGCGGTCTCGGTCCGTGAACGCTTGCCGGCCTCGATGGCGTGCCGAAACAGCAGGTTGAGCACCGAACCGCTCGCCCCCTGAAGGCGGGCGGTTTCCCAGGACTGCTTGACCTGGCCGATGATCTCGGTCTCGCCCAGCACGGCGGAATCGACACCGGAGGCCAGTCGGAACAGATGCCGAACCGCGTCGTCGTCGTAGTGGACGTACAGCCGGTCGGCCAGTTCGGCCTCGTCGACCTCGGCACGGTCACCGAAAAACGACCGGATGTCGCCATAGGCGCCGTGGAAGCGCTCGGCGACGGCGTAGACCTCGGTGCGGTGGCAGGTCGAGACGAGCACGACCTCACCGACGTTGTCCATCTGGGCCAGGCCGTCGAGTGCCTTCTCGAGTTCGTCGCCACGCACCGACACCTGCTCGAGCAGGGGAAGCGGCGCGCACTGGTGATTCAGTCCGATGGCGACGATGGACACGTGACGGGGCCTTCAGGGAGGACAGGGGAGGACATCCCATTGTCGCCCCTCGAACGCCACTTCGCCAACCGTGAGCCGAAGTTCACCCCTGAAGATCAGAGCGAGGTCGGCTCCCTGGCCGCGTAGTACGACAGCACCTGCAGCTCGAGGCCGAGATCGACCTTGCGGACCGTGACCCCGTCGGGCACCGACAACGGTCCGGGCGCGAAGTTCAGGAGGTTGGCAGCACCCGCGGCGACGAAGCGCTCGGCCACCTGCTGCGACACCTCGGCGGGCGTGGCGATCACCACGATGCACCCCCGGTGCGCTGCCACGAGACCGTCCACGTCTGCGGGTCCGAGCACGGGGACACCGCTCAACGTCGTACCGACCTTCGCGGGGTCGATGTCGACCATCGCGACGATGCGGAACCCGCGCTCGCCGAAGCCGCCGTAGTTCGCCAGTGCCTGCCCGAGGTGACCCGCGCCCGCGATGATCACCGCCCGCTCCCCTGTCAGACCGAGGGCGTGGTTCATCTGGAAGACGAGCATCCCGACCTCGTAGCCCACACCCCTGGTCCCGTAGGTGCCGAGGTACGAGAGGTCCTTGCGGACCTTGGCGGCGTTCACCCCGACGAGTTCGGCCAGGCGCTCGGAGCTGATCGTCGCAGCCGAATCGCCGGCGACGATCTCGCTCAGCGCACGCAGGTACAACGGCAGTCGGGCCACCGTCGCCTCTGGGATCGCACGCTCCATACGCGCAGAATCTACCGCTCGTTCACGAGTTCACAAGCGTCGGCGGCGCAAGTCTCTGTCCGAGAACGACGCGCCGCGGCAGCCCTCGCTACAGCAGCACCACGAACTGGATCACTGCGGCGAGCATCAGGAGCAGCAGCAGGATCGCGACGACGAGCGTGGTCATGGGACGCATCGACTCACCTCGCCTCGGACACGACGATCTCGGCGCCGACGTGGAGTCCGAGCTCTTCGGCGGCCGATCGCTGTGGCGACACGATGGAGATCAACCCGAAGGCATCGACGATGAGGCCGAGCTGGCCTTCGACGACGTCCTGAACACCGGGGCGACGCGTGATCACACGCCGCTGTTCACCCGACGAGACCACGAGCACGTCGCCGAGATGGTCGATGACGTCAGCGTCGAGATTGAGCTGCACTCGACCGAAGTGGTCGATCCACATCACCTCGCCGATCACCTGCTCGTTCTCGAATCGAGACACCGGCACGAGCGACGGCAGCAGGCTGGCGGGGTCGAGCGACGGGCCGAGTTCGCCGAGATCGACCCCGTTGCACAGGTGCGCAGCCGCCGGGGCGAGTACGTCGCGGAGCTCCCACACCGCCCCGGGCGACGGCAGGCGAAAGCGCTCGTCGACCAGCTCGACACATCGACCCGCACCGCCGACGATCGCCACGGCGTTGCCGAGCAGCCCGTTGTCGGGCCCGAGCAGCACGCCGACGCCATCACCGACCTCGACACCGATGCTGCGGCGGCCGGCCGAGCCATCCGGGTCCACGGACGCCACCACGACACCAGGAGCGATGTAGGGGACGCTGCGGGCGAGCGCGAGCGAACCGGCCCGCACGTCGTGGCGGGCGATGCCGTGGGTCAGGTCCACGACCCGCGCGGCCGGAGCCATGTCGGCGAAGATGCTGTGCACGAGGCCGACCGCCTCGTCCTCGAGGCCCCGGTCGGTCAGCAAGGTGACGGTGTCGTAGCCGCTCATCGGGCCGACACGCTACCGGCGAACCGACGTCAGTCCGAACCCTGACGCCCCAGCTCGCGGGAGCGAGCCGTCGCCCGAGACACCGCGTCGAGCATCGCCGCCCGCACGCCGTGATCCTCGAGCGCCTGAAGACCCGCGGCCGTGGTCCCACCGGGGCTGGTCACGTCACCGCGGAGCTCTGCAGGACTGGCGTCGCCGAGGAGCAGTTCGCCGGCACCGGCGATGGTCTGCAGCGCCAGCGTGGTGGCCAACGGTCGCGGTAGGCCGTTCAGCACCCCGGCCTCGACCATGGCCTCGGCGACCAGGAAGACGTAGGCGGGACCGCTCCCGCTCAGGCCGGTCACGGCGTCGATCGCCGACTCGTCGACCACCACCGCCACACCCACGGCCTCCAGCATCGACGTCGCCCACGCGACGTCGGCGTCGGAGGTGCCCTCCGGAGCAGCGAGCGCAGCAGCACCACGACCCACCAGCGCCGGCGTGTTCGGCATCGCACGGACGACCGCCACACCCTCACCTGCCGCAGCCGAGAGTGATGCCAACGTGACGCCGGCGGCGACGGACACCAGGCGACGTACACCGGCGGCGGCGAGCTCGCTCACGACGGGGACGACGTACTGGGGTTTCACGGCGACGATCGCATCGGGCGCCGCCGTCGGAGCCGGCGAGGTCGCCACGCGGTGTCGGGCGGTGAGTTCGTCTCGGCGAGCCTCGCTGGGCTCGACGACGACGATCTCCGCCGCCGCGTGTCCGGCGCTCAGCAGACCGGCGAGGATCGCCTCGCCCATCCGCCCGCCGCCGATGATCTGGAGGTCGGCCATGACGGGCGACAGTACCGAAGTCACCTCAGCCCGACGCCGGGATCACTGAACCACACAAAACTCTTGACGCATACACTTTCAGTGTGCACCGCAGCGGTCGGGCCACCGGAAGTGGGTAGCGCCCGGCCGCTGTACCTCCCTCACGTTCGTCGCACGCGTGCAACGAACAACGAGACTGTGGGTAGCGCCCGGCCGCTGTACCTCCCTCGGTCAGGAAGCGCCGAAGCGAGAGGCGAAGGCGAGGCGGACCAGCTTCGGGAACAGCCGCTCGATCGTCTCGTAGATGCGACCCAGGATCTGGTCCAGTTCGATCTCGTCGATCTGATGGGCCGACACCTCGCCGACGAGGAACAGCGCGTCCTCGGGACCGATGGAGAACCGTGCGCCGGCCATCTGGTGATGCTGACGCAACACCAGGTCGGCGATGGCCGCGGCGTTCTCCTCCGGTGCCGGCAGCACGTAGGTCTCGTGGCGCAACGTCCTCTGGCCGAGCGTGAGCCAGACCGTGATGAACTCGCGCTCCTCGCCCACCATGCGCACGTACCAACGAGCATCGAGCTCTGGATCGACCGTGACGTCGACGACCGCTTCCTCGGGATCGGCGAGTCGATCTGCGAGGAATCGGTCGATCAGCTGACGTGTCGCCGCTCGCTCGTCGTTCGTCGGCGTGGCTCGGAACATGGGCTGCACCCTAGAGGCGCCCGCGGGATCAACGGCAGTCGACGAGGGTGCGTCCGGCGACACGGTCGAACGCTGCGTCGAAGGCCGTCGCGGCGGCCTCCCACGTGAAGGCTGCGGCGTGATCGCCGGCTGCGGCGCCCATCGTGAGGGCGGTCAGCTCGTCACCGATGACACGGTCGAGGCCGTCCACGAACCCCTCGACCGTGCGGTCAGCCACGAGGGCGCCGCTGACGCCGTCGAGCACGATGGTCGGGAGACCACCGACCTCGGTGGCGACGACCGGTGTGCCACATGCCGCCGCCTCGAGTGCGACCAGCCCGAACGACTCGGAGCGGCTCGGCACGAGCACGACATCAGCGGCGCGGTAGTAGGTCGACAGCAGGTGATGGGGCTGCGGGGGGTGCCAGGTGATCTGGTCGCTGACGCCGAGCTCGTCGGCACGTTCGCGGATCTTGCGGACGTAGGCCTCACCGTCGACGCCGGACGGGCCGCCGACGACGACGAGGTGCGGACGGGCTTCGTGGGCGGCGACCGCCTCGACGGCGAGGTC
>JAHDHM010000158.1:2716-7755 GCA_020631315.1 Acidimicrobiales bacterium | reverse complement strand
GGGCTGCGAGCAATCGCAGTACTGCTGGTCGTCGGGTACCACGCCGACGGCTTGGTGCCGGGTGGCTACATCGGGGTTGACGTGTTCTTCGTGATCTCGGGGTTCGTGATCACGCTCGGCTTGAAACGTCAGCTGGACGAATACTCGACGATCGACCTCGGTCGTTTCTATCGGCGGCGCCTGCAGCGCCTACTCCCTGCAGCGGCCCTAACGCTCGTGGTCACTACGACTCTGGCGTGGTTCGTGTCGCCGCTCGCGCAGCGGGCATCCGTGGGAGATGCGGCAGTCCACGCCGCGACGTTCCGGGCGAACCTCTTCTTCCTCGATCGTGCCGGCGGCTACTTCTCGCCGTCGCTCGAGCAGAACCCCTTGCTGCACATGTGGTCGCTCTCGGTCGAGGAGCAGTTCTATTTCGTGCTGCCGGGAGTGCTCGCCCTCGCTGCCCTGGTCCTGCGCCGTCACACCGACCGTGCCGTGCCGTGGATCCTCGGTGTGGTCGGCGCCGCATCGTTGGTGCTGGCGGTCCGATCAGTGCCCGAGCAGGGCGACTTCGCGTTCTTCCACCCCGTGCCGCGCGTCTGGGAGTTCCTCATCGGAGTGGCGCTGGCCTGGCTGTCGCCGACGATCCGTCGTCCACGTACAGCTCAACTGCTGGCGGGATTCGGCTTGCTACTGATCGTCGCCAGTGCGTTCGGCATGTCGTCGGAGACGCCGTTCCCCGGCTGGCGAGCGCTTCCTCCCACGATCGGAACTGCGCTGCTCATCGCTGCGGGGCTGTCGGTCTCAGTGCTCAGGCGGGTGCTCGAGACTGCCCCGCTGGTGGCGCTCGGCGATCGCTCGTACTCGTGGTACCTGTGGCACTGGCCGATGATCGTCTTCGCCCGGTTCCTGTGGCCCGACAACGCGCTCGCCGTCCCCCTCGCTGCGCTCGCCTCGCTGCCGGTCGCTTGGCTCACGTTCTGGGCGGTCGAGGATCGCATGCGTCGGGCGGAGTTCGGAGTGCGGCCACTGGTGGGGCTGGGGCTCGCCGCGGTTCTCACGCCCGTCACCGTCGGTCTGGCGGTGTCAGCGGGGGCCGAGCGTGGCGTCGGTCCACAGCTCCCGGTCGAGTTGGTGGAACGCAGCTCGGCGCGTCAGGCCGGCTGTCATGTGGACGGAGAGCACACGGACTGGGACGAAGCCGCATGTCGCTGGGACTTCGGCGACGGCCCGACGGTGATGCTGCTCGGCGACTCGCACGCAGCTTCCGTTGCGGACGGCCTGATGTCGGCGGTGGAGTCCGTCGATGGATCACTCGCTGTGTGGACCCGGAGCGGCTGCCCGTTCTCGAGCGCCCCTCGCACCGACCGGCCGGGCTGCGCCGATTGGCAGGCTGCCGCCCTCGAGCTCGCCCTGGATCGGGCTCCCGATGTCGTCGTGATCATCAATCGCTCGACGACGTCCACGATGCCGACAGTGGGGCCGTCGCGTCCGGTTCTGCCGTTGCCCGACGGCACGGTCCCGACCGACCGGGCTGGCGCGCTCGACTCCTGGACGGTCGGCCTCGCTGGTGTGATCGGGCCGCTGCAGGAGATCGGCACTCGAGTCGTACTGGTGCAGCCGTGGGCCGAGTTCGAGACCTCCGGTGAGGACTCGGTCAGCGTGCTCCGCCCGGACGGCTTCCACGGCGTGTTGACGCTCGAGGAGGTCGAGGAACGTCGGGGTGTGGTGAGGCAGGCACAGGACGAACTGGCCGCGGAGCTCGGCGTCGTCGTGCTCGATCCCCTGCCGTATCTGTGCGGCCAGGTCTGCGCACAGCGTGTCGCTGACGGGTGGCTGTATTACGACGACGACCACCTCAGCAGCCTCGGTGCAGAACGGCTCGGGCCGTCGTTGTCGGCGGCGCTGGTCGAGTGACGGACGATCCCGTACCAACGGCGGGTGGTGGACCAAGGCAGGGGCTGTCGAGCGGGTCGTCCTGTTGATGGTGCGGCGGGTCGCCATCTAGGTTGCTCTGAAGTGTTGGTGGAGCCAGAGCGGCACGAGGCCCTCTGCGGTGCGGGGAGGAAACAATGATCGAGGGCTCGGCTGATCGATACCCACAGCGACGGGGGGCCGGGCGCATCCGGCGGGCGGTCGTCGTCGTGGGTCTGGCGAGTGGTCTACTCATCGCCCCGACGCCCGAGGCGGCCGCTGCGGCGATCATCGTCGTGAACTCGGCGGCTGACTTCGGCATCCCGGACGATGGATTCTGCGATCTGCGGGAGGCCATCGTCGCTGCCAACACCGACACCGCATCCGGGTCGGCGAATGGCGAGTGTGTCGCTGGGTCGGGCGCCGACACGATCGTGCTCGACTTCGACACTGCCGGGGTGATCCTCTCCGGGCTCCTCCCGACGATCGAATCCGATGTCGTCATCGAGGGCGGCGGACGATATGTGTCCGGCAGTCTGTCGACCAGGGTCCTCGGTGTGAGCAGCGGAGTCGTCCAGATCAACGATCTCGACCTCATCAACGGTTCAGCACCGCTCGGCGCGTGCCTCAATGTCACCGGCACGGCTGAGGTCACCCTGAGTGGTTCGACGGTGCGAGGTTGCAACGCCGGGACCGGCGGTGGTGGAGTCGCTGCGTCCGGATCCGGTCTGCTCCGCGTGAGCAGCTCGACCATCACCGACAACTCCGGCGGAACCGGCGGTGGTGGCATTCACGTCACCGGCTCCACCGAGCTGACCGTCGCCGCATCGGACATCGTCGGGAACCGCGGCCGGACGGGCGGAATTCACTTCTCTTCCTCTGCGGAGTTCGTGATGACCCTCTCCGAGGTGTCGAACAACCGCGGCGGCTTCAACCAGTTCGGAACCGAGATCGGCGGAGTGCTGATCAGCACGGACGCAACAGCGTGGTTCGACCGTGTCGTCATGAGCCTCAACACGACGGACGGTGCGACATTCAACGGCGTCTCAGCGATCTCGTTCGATGGTGGCGGAGATCTCGAGATCAATCGAAGCTCGTTCATCGACAACGTCGCCCGGCAGGGTCAGTTCCCGGTGATCCAGACAGCCGTGTCGACATCGCTGACGATCGATTCCTCCACCATCGGGGACAATCAGGCGCCGGCGCTCGGCTTCTCGTCGGTCGGTGTGGAGGCCCGTGGGAACGCCGTCATCGAGAACTCGACGGTCTCCGGCAACCTCACCGGTGTACGCGGGTGGGCCTCCCTCATTGTCAGGTACTCCACACTGACGGCGAATACACAGGGGCTCGTCCTGAACCTCGACGCGAGCGGCTCCCTCGGCGGATCGATCGTCGCCGGGAACGGCCTGTCCGACATCCAGATCCAGCCGGGAGGCACAGGACAGTCGACGGGGTACAACGTCGTCGGCGACGCGGTGACCGGATCGTTCTTCCCCGTCGCGACTGACGTGGCCAACGTCAATGACCCCGGACTCGGTCTCTTGGAGTTCAACGGAGGACCGACGCCGACACACGCCCTCGAGGCGGGATCGCCAGCGCTGGATCTGGTTTCGGGCAACGTCGGCGGTGCCGCCGGCGAGGCCGTCGTCGATCAGCGAGGCATCGATCGACCGCAGGGCGCTCACTCCGATGCGGGGTCCTACGAACGGGTCGTCGAACCCATTCCTGGCATGGTGGTGCTGCCGACACCATGTGTCGTCTACGACTCGTCGCTCGCCAGCGGTGGCCTCGGTGGCGCGATCGATGGTGGCGAGATCCGGACAGTGACCGCCACGGGTTCCCTGCCCTCCGGGCAGGGTGCGTCGGGTTCGTGCGTTCCGTCCGGCGCGACGGCCGGCACCTTCCTCATCGCCGCAACGGGTCCGGAACGAGCCGGGAACCTCAGGTTGTCGGAGTCAGGCGTCGTTCCGACCGGGGGAGTGGTGAACTTCGCCGCGAATGGTTTGGACAACGCCAACACCGTCACGATCCCGATTCCGTCGTCGGGCCAGGTGGATATCGGAGGAAACGGCGGTGCATCCGGTTTGGGGCTACCGCTCGCTGGTGTTCGAGTCGTCGCGCTCGCCTACTCGGTGCCCGACAGCGGTGATCTCTTCGTCCCGCTGACACCGTGCGCGGTCGCCGACTCGAGGAGTAACCAGGGAGCGGCGGGGGTCTTCCTCGGTCCGTTCTCCGATGGGGACGGCCCGGCTGACGTCGACGTCGTGGGGTCGTTCGCCGCTACCCAAGGAGGTGGAAGCACGACGTGTGGCGTGCCGGAGGCCGCAATCGCAGCGGTGGTCAACGTGGTCGCGATCAATCCCACTGGTGGGGCCGGTCGGGTCGCTGTCGGCGCGGTCGGGTCGACGCCGTCGGAAGGCACGCCGTTCGCCACGCTGGGTATGAACAACGCGGCCGTCGCGGTGATTCCGCTCGGAGCGTCGGGGACGATCGACGTCGATGTCATTGCCGACACAGGTGCGGCGACGCACGTCCGACTCGTGGTGCTGGGCTACCTGTCGAGCTCCGAGGGATCGGCCTTCGTGCCGGTCAACCCGTGCGCGGGATTCGACACGAGATCGAACCAGGGAAGCACCGGCGCCTTCACCGGCCTGCGAACGGGCGGTGAGACGACCACCTACCAGATCAGTGGTGCGCTGAATGCAGCGCAGGGCGGGCTGAACGGAGGTTCGTGCGGGGTGCCGCCTGAGGCGACTGGTGTGCTTCTGAACCTGGTGGCGATCAACCCGGTCGGCGAGGGGAATCTGCAGGTCTTCGCCTCGGGCACCAGCCCGACCGGCGGCGTGTTGAACTTCGCCGGCCTGACGCCGCCGATGAACAACGCCAACGCCGTTCCGGTCCAGTTGTCGGCGGCGGGGGCGATCGATGTGTTCGTCAACGGAGGTGCGGCGGGAGCCGGGAGCGACTTGACACACGTACGGGGCGTGGTGCTCGGCTACTACGTGGACCCATGATGGCTGCGTGAAGTCGGTCGCCAGCTCCCGCACGCTTGTCGCATCGCGTTGCGCAGCATTGCTGGGCAGCTGGTGTCTTCTGGGCCGTGTGTGCGGTTGGCACGTGTGTGGTGTCTGGTCCGACCGTTGATG
>JAHDHM010000158.1:0-2616 GCA_020631315.1 Acidimicrobiales bacterium | reverse complement strand
GTGCCAGCCCGTCATGATGGGGTCGTCGGCCGCTTTGCTGGCCGGCGTTGCGTCCGGCGAACTTGCCATGAGGCCGTCGCAAACGCGACCGTTGCGTAGACGACGATCGTGCTGAGGCCGCTCACGGCTGGTTGTGTCCGGTCCAGAAGCACGGCGACGCCAGCGGCGGCGAGGACCCCAGCGGCGGTCGTCAGCGTTGGTCGCAGCAGTGTTTGGCGGAGATCGAGCTCGACATGGCGGTGGGCGGCCCGGAACAAAGCCGCCGTGCCGGCGGCAGCGCTCGCCGTCACGGCGGAGGCGACGCCGCTGGGACCCCAGACCCGCCCAAGTGGAACCATCAGCGCAATGAGCACCAAGACCTGGAGCCCGCTAACTCGGAGCAGCTCACGTGCTCGTCCGGTCCCGGTGAGGAGGTGCCCAAGTGCGACGCGCATCGGGTCGAGCATCGAGAACACCAGCATCCATCGGAAGACGTCGACCATCGGGAGCCATTTCTCGCCGAGCACGAGTTGCACGAGGTCGGGAGCGGTGACGGCGAGCCCGCCGGCGGTGAGAAAGCCACCGGAGGCCAGCAGACGGACGGTCCGGTTGACGTCAGCCGAGAGCGCCGCCCGGTCGCCTGCCGCTTCGGCGAAGGACCCGAGTGCCACTTGATTCACCGGTTGTGCGACCACGCGACTCGGGAGTCCGGCGAGGTGGTACGCCCGTGAATAGATGCCGGCCCCGACGTCGCCGAACGACAGTCGCACCCAGAGGTCGTCCGCGTTCTCGAGCAGCTGGCGGAGGAGATGCCCGCCCATCACCGTCGTTCCGTAGCCGAGGAAGTACGAGATCCGAGTGCGGTCGAACGAGAGCCAGGGTCGCCACACCGGACGCCAAAGGTGGTAGGCGATCAGGCTGATGACCGCGCCCACGACGCTCGGCGCAAGCAGTGCCCAGATCGACTCGAGCCGAACCGCGAGGATGATCGCAGCGATCGAGGAGAGCAGGTTGATGATCGCTCGGTTCACAGCGACGCGCTCGTGCTGGACCCGGCGAACGCAGAGCGACAGAGCGGTCCCGGTGAGGCCGCGTGCCCAGTTTGCGATGGCCAGCACGATGAGGGCGGTCTGGAGCGGGCCGGAGGTGAGCGCCAGCCCGAAGACGATGAGGGTCGCGGCCCAGATCGATCGGGTGATCAGACGGAGGGTGAAGTGGACGGCGGCGGCTGCGTCTTCGTCGTGCGTCTCGTCGACACGATTGACGAGCGCCGCCCCGAGTCCGAGATTCGGGAGCACCTCGGTGAGCAGCACGATCGCCGTCGCCGTGGCGAACGCACCGAAGAGCTCGATCGGGAGCAGTCGCATGAGTACGACCGTCCGGATGAGAAGCAACGCGAGATCGAGAGCGTTCGAGACGGAGAGGAGCCGGACCGAGCGGGAGAAGCGGTCGCCCTGGGACCTGTTCATCGCTCCCACTCGGGGATGGGGCGGTCCAGCAAGCGCTCGACCGCAGCGACCTCGCCGTCGAGCAGCGAAGCGATTCTTGCCCGGGCCGCGTCGTGGTCGCGGCGGATCAGCCCGCGGCGGAGCTGCCGGTCGGCGAACTGCTGTAGCGGCGCCGGAACTCGCCCGGCGAGGATCGGCGCCAGCCGTCGTCGGGCGCGGAAGGCGAGCTCGACGGCAACGGACGCGGGCTCACCCGACATGTTGTGCCGAGCGGCCGCATCCACCTGGCCGAATCCTGACGCACCGACACCGAGGAATTCGGCGATCGACCGGAGCGTGCCGGTGGGGTCCTTGGTCCACTGTTCCTGGATGAGGACGAGCCGCTGCGACTCCGGGAACGTGTCGATGAGGAGTGGGAGCTGCGACGAGTAGCGGCTCGTGTCGAGATAGTGCGCCCCGAAGGCCCCGGCAAGTGCGCGTCCGGCGATCGCGTCGAGCGCGGCGTCGAGGTCGAGTGGCTCGACCCCGTCCCGTCGACACATCTGCCAGTCCGAGATGACCCGGTCGACCGGGTGCCGAAGGGTGACGATGACGCGAGCGTCAGGGCGGGCTGTGGCTAAACGGCGAAGACTCTCGGGCTCGCGGAGATATTCGGGTGAGCAGTCCGCCCGCAGCTGGTGCGCCTCGGCTCCGGCGAACAGCTCGTCGTAGTCGTCGCGGCGCCGAGTGCGTCGACGATGAAACGGATCGGACCCGGGTGCGAGGAGGTGCGGTGGGTAGCGCCCCTCGTCGAAGGCGAAGTAGCTGGGTTCGGCCAGCGACGGGAAGTAGATGTCGTCGTGTCGGGCCAGCAGCCTCCGGAGCGATGTCGTGCCGGATCGATAGGCACCGGCGATCACGAGGTCGGGCGGTACGAGGTGCGGCTCACGGGACTTGGCCGTCATGCGTCGGATCCTTTGCGCTGAGCCATGAGCGTCGGCAGAACGATCAGCAGGA
The DNA here is from genome assembly GCA_020631315.1 of Acidimicrobiales bacterium. The sequence goes on along the minus strand of JAHDHM010000158.1, from coordinate 193 downwards.
ACGGCAGGACGGCGAACTGCGGCCGGATCACCAATGGTCGGAACGGAGCGGCGGCGACCATGCCGAGGACCACTGCGAGCGGCAGCCACTCGACGGTGCGTCGCCGCCAGGCCGCAGCGAGACTCGAGGTGTACAACCAGGCGAGCGCTGCAGCTCCGAGCACTCCGGTGGTGACGACGGTGGTGCCGAACTC
>JAHDHM010000157.1:2947-7763 GCA_020631315.1 Acidimicrobiales bacterium | reverse complement strand
CCGGCGATCGAGAGCTGGGCGGTGCGGGCCATGTCGATCTCGAGGTCGCGTCCGTAGAACGCGTGGATCATGCCGTCGTAGCGCTCGTGGTGCACCTCGATGCCGGCTGACCGCAGGGCCGCGACGTAGTCCTCTCCCTCGTCACACAGCGGGTCGTACTCGGCGGTGATCACCGTCGCCGGACACACGCCGGCGAGGTCGGCGTAGATGGGGGCGACACGCCACTGCTCCCGCTCGTCGATGTCGGGCACGTAGGCGTCCCAGAACCAGCGCATCGCCGCACGGGTGAGCAGCTTGCCCTCGGCGTTGCGGAGGTAGCTGGGGCGGTCGAACTCGGCGTCGGTCACCGGATAGATCAGCGCCTGATGGCGAAGTTCGATCCCGGCGTCGCGGGCTTCGAGCGCGGCGACGGCAGCGAGATTGCCGCCGGCGCTGTCGCCCATCACGGCCACGCGTGTCGGGTCCGCGCCGAGCTCGGGTGCGTTGTCGATGGCCCACTTCATCGCGGCGACCGAGTCGTCGGCGGCAGCGGGGTAGGGGTCCTCGGGGGCTCGGCGATAGTGGACGGCCACCACCACGGCTTCGGCATCGAGGCAGGTGAGGCGGCACACGCGGTCGTGGCTGTCCAGATCGCCGATGACCCAGCCGCCGCCGTGGAAGAACACGACGAGCGGCTGATCGGTGGCATCGCCGTGTCGGTAGACCCGCACCGGGATGTCGCCGGCCGGCCCGGGCACCGAGCGATCTTCGACGTGGTCGACGTGCGGGATCGTCTCTGGATCAGCAGGCGTGCCGTACAGGGCTCGTGCCTGCTCGGGTTCGAGGTCCGAGAAGTCCGGCAGCCCGAACTGCTCCAACGCGTCGAGCAACACCTGCACCTGCGGATCGATCGTCATGCGCCGATCCTCGCAGAAATCACGTTGTGGTCACTCGCCGAACGGTGACGGCCGATTGATGAGAGACCGGAGGCCCTCGATCTCGCGAGGCGGCTCGTCGTTGCTCTGATCCCACTCGGCGAGTCGCCCATCGGGGAAGAAGCGACGCCGACCGGCGAGCGCGTCGTGCGCAGCGAGTTCAAGGCTCGAGGTCGCGAACGTGTTGAGGTCGGTGCGGAGCGCCTCGACTGCCGCGTCGATGAGGGCTCGTTGTTCCTTGGTGACCCGGACGTCGATTCGCCTGCTTCGATCTCGGCTCATTTCGCCAAACTCCTATCTCCTGCGTACTGCCTGCTGATTGGCGAGCTGTTCGGCTGACCGTGGCCCGAGCACAGTCACGTGTTGTGGGTCTCTTCGAGGGTCCAGCGGATGTGGGCGGTCGCGACGAGGGCCCGAAGGCTCAGCTGGCCGTGCGGTCGAGCAGGTGGCGCAGGCCCGACGTCAGGTCCGTCAGGTCGTTCTGGAGTCGCTGCACTTCGGCCACCAGGCGCAGCACCTCCTCCCGGCGGACGTTGGCCATCGACCCCGGCTGCAGCATCGCCACCGTCTGGCGGATCTGGGCGACCTCGTGCTGGGCGATCGACGGTGTCGAGCGTGGCTGATGGGGGAGTGGACCGTTGGGGGAGGAGAACTGTCGCGTCATCCGTCGATGGTCGCGTCGAACAGGTGTTCGTGTCAATGCCCGTCATCGAATCATCCTCTCGACGCGGCTGAGCAGAGGTCCGTCCACCAGTCGTCGATGGCCTGGTCGCGCAGCTCCAACTCGAACCGCGACGAGCTGGGTTCGTCGGAGCACAGGTCGTGGTTGCCGTCGAGACGGCTGGCGACGAACGTCGGTGGCAGCCGCCGTTCCACGACGATCCACGCATCGGCGGAGAGGCGTGCGAGGTAGTCCAGGTCGAGCTCGGCGCCGTTCGCGAACCGGGAGATGTTGTGGTCGGCGACCTGGTGTTCGGGGTCGTAGGCGGCGAGGCCGACCAGTGCGACCACCACGACGCCGACGGCGGTCGGGGCGAGACGCACTCGCAGCCACTCCGACTGCGACGTCGCCACGGCGACCACGACGGTCAGCACACCGGCGACGAGCGCACCCCACGTCGCCATCGTCCGCAGCAAGGATGCACCGAACGCCTCCTCGTACAGGTCGAGGCGACGCACCGACACCACGACGAGCAGGCCGACGAGCACGGCGTTGATCTCGACGAGCCGGCACAACGTCGGCGTCGGCCGATGTCGCTCTGCGCCCGTGAGGAAGCGGGTCAGCACGATGGCGCCGACCACCAGCACGGCGACGGCGATCAGCTGGAAGAAGCCCTCCCGGGCATACGACGCGTAGGTGGTGCCGGTCCGCTCGGCGACCCAACGACTGCCCTGAGCGAGGGCCAACAACTGCACCAACGCGAAGGCACCCAACACGACCGCGCTCGTCGTCAGCAACAGAGCGGCGTCCTTCGACCGGGTCCGGATCGGGCCGTGCGCGGCCGGCGGCGCTGCACGAGTGCCGACGGCAGCGAGCAACAGCCATCCCACAGCCACCAGCGAGATCAGCGTGGTCACCAGTCTCGGGCCCGCGGCACCCATCCAGCCGAAGTCGACCGAGGTGCTGAGGATCGAGTCGAACACGGCGTCACCGCTGCGCAACAACGCGATCAGGACCACGCCGAACGCGATCGAGCAGAACGCCCCGATCGGGTTGATGCCCGAGAGCGAGACCGACGGGCCGCGAGCAGCCGCCGACCGGGCACGCTCCTGCTCCTCGTGCGTCGGGACCGCCGTGACGAGCTGCTCGAGCAGTCGATCGAGCCAGTGGAAGCGGCGACTCGCCCGCAGCTCCTCCCACCGCCGTGCCGACGGTCCGAACGCGATCACCACGAGGCACGTCGCGATCAGCAGACCGTCGACCCACGGCGATGACCGGAACGGCAGCCACACGGCCAGCGCGGCGACCGTGATGATCGGCAGCCAGCCATGCGGCCGCCACCGACCATGTGGGCCGATCGAGGCGATCCACGCCAGCGCCACGAGTGCCACCGACGTCGTGCCCCCGGTCGCTCGCCGGTACAGCAGCTCACCGCACAGGGCCGCGACCGCTGCGATGACGACGAGCCATCTGGCACCGGGGCGGCGCCGTTCGATCCGCAGGGGCGCCAGAAGATCGCTGCCGTCGGGGTCGTGGCGGTCGTCGGGACGCGCGAGGTCCAAGGTGTCGTGCACGGGTGCTCCTCCGTGGGTCGTGAGCGGCTGGCTCAGGCGAGCCGATCCGCCGGCAGGTCGATCGTCACCTTGGCGCCGGGACCGGCGTCACCGGCATGTACCGAGCCGCCGTGGCGGTGAACGATCTGGCGGACGATGGCGAGGCCCAACCCGGTGCCGGGTCGGTCGGGTGCAGCTCGGCGATGAAAGCGTTCGAAGACCTCGTTGGGTGTCGGCCCGAAGCCCGGCCCGTCGTCGGTCACCACCAACGACACCGTGTCGGCCAGGTCGGCACTCATCGCCGCCGATGCGGTGACCGTTGCCGGAGCCCCGCCGTGGCGTCCGTGGACGGCTGCGTTCTCGACGACGTTGTCGATGGCGCGTCGGAGCTGGCTCAGGTCACCGTGCACGACGAGCGGCAGATCTGAGGTGTCGTGCACGGTGACCAGATCAGGGTGGCGCCGGCGAGCGTCCTGCAGCGCCGACGCGAGCAGTTCGTCGACGTCGATCGGCTCGGGGCTGAGCTGGACCGTGTCGTTTTCGAGGCGACTGAGGTCGAGCAGATCCTTCGTGATGACCGAGAGGCGCTGGCACTGCTGATGCAGGTCGGCGAGGGCCTCCGGCGTCGGGCTGGCGATGCCCTCCTCGAGGTTCTCGGTCATGGCGAGCAGCCCCGACACCGGCGTCCGCAGCTCGTGCGCAGCGTCGGCGATGAACCGGCGCCGGTTCTCGTCCGTGGCCTCGAGCTCCGCGGCCATCGCGTTGAAGGTGGCGCCGAGGCGTCCGATCTCGTCCTGCGTCGTCGGCGTCACTCGGACCGAACGATCGCCGGCGCTGAGCTGACGTGCTGCGGCGTCGATCTCGCGCAATGGGCGGGTCATGCCCTTCGCCACGAACTGCACGACCACGAGCGCCACTGCGCTGGCCACGACCGGACGGACCCAGATCGGCCAGCCCAGGCGGAAGCCGATCGTCGAGGTCACGGCAGCGATGCCGACGGCGCCGACGATGACGATCGACAGCTTCGTCTTCAGGCTGCGGAGGCGCCACAGCGGTGAGGCGAGGTTCATGCGTCGTCTCCCGCTGTGTTCCCTGAGCCCGCGGTGTCCTCAGCGAACGAATAGCCGACGCCGTGCACGGTGCGGATGCGGTCGGCGCCGATCTTGCGGCGCAGCGAACGGATGTGGCTGTCGACCGTGCGGTCGGCGCCGCCGTCTCGGTAGCCCCACACGCTGCCGAGCAACTGGTCGCGGCGGCGGACACCGCCGTCGGCTCGCAACAGATCGACCAGCAGGTCGAACTCCGTGGTCGTCAGGTGCACCTCGACGCCGTCGACGTCGACACGTCGGCGGTCGACGTCGACGCGCAGCCCCGGACGCTCCAGGACGTCGACGTGGTCTCGGCGCTCGCTGCGACGCAGCACCGCAGTGATCCGGGCCGAGAGCTCTCGGGGCGAGAACGGCTTGATGACGTAGTCGTCGGCCCCGACACCGAGTCCGATCAACACGTCGGTCTCGTCGTCTCGGGCGGTCAGCATCACGATCGGGAGATCGCGATGCTCTCGCAGCCGACGGCACACCTCGATGCCGTCCATGCCGGGCAGACCCAGGTCGAGCACGACGAGGTCGGGCACGATCCGCTTCGTCGCCTCGACGGCGTCGGGTCCGGTGTGCACGACCTCGGTCGCG
>JAHDHM010000157.1:0-2937 GCA_020631315.1 Acidimicrobiales bacterium | reverse complement strand
CACTCAAGCGAAGTGCGACGGCGTTGGCGATGGCTCGGTCGTCGTCGACGATCAGGATTCGGCTGCCCACGAGAAGAGACCGTAGGGAACCCGCCATGCAGAAGTCCCGCGAGAGATGTGGAGATTCGGTGCAGACCGGCCCGGCTGGTTGACTGGTGCGATCGATCGAGGGGGACGCCATGACCGACACTGCTGCTGCAACGACCGACAACGGAGCTGGCGAGACGCGGACGGCCTATCGGATCTGCCCGCTGTGCGAGGCGGGCTGTGGACTCGAGGTCACCCTCGAGGGCGACAAGGTCAAGCGGATCCGTGGTGACCGCGAGAACGTGCTGTCGAAGGGCTTCATCTGTCCCAAGGGCTCGACGCTCAAGCAGCTGCACGAGGATCCTGACCGCCTCCGCATGCCCGTCGTGAAGCGTGACGGCGAGTTCGTCGAGGTCTCGTGGGACGACGCCTTCGCCGAGATCGACGCCCGGATGATGCCCATCCTCGCTGAGCACGGACGCGACGCCTCGGCCATCTACATGGGCAACCCCTGCGCCCACTCGATCGGCCCGCTGCTCTACAACCGCTCGGTCATCACCTCGCTCGGCACGCGGAACCGGTTCAGCGCCTCGACGGTCGACCAGCGGCCGAAGGAGATCAGCGCCGCCGTCATGTTCGGCTCGGTGAGCGTGCCGATCCCCGATCTCGACCGCACGCAGTACCTGCTGATGCTCGGCGCCAACCCCTATGCGTCGAACGGTTCACTCTGCACGGCCCCCGACTTCCCTGGCCGCCTCGAGCGCATCCAGGAGCGCGGCGGCAAGGTCATCGTGGTCGACCCTCGCCGCAGCGAAACGGCGGTCAAGGCCGACCAGCACGTCGCCATCCGTCCCGGTACCGACGCGCATCTGCTCGCCGGCATGGCGCAGCACATGCTCGCCGCCGGTCTGGCTGATGCCGGCGCCGTGGCTGACCACTGCGACGGCCTCGACGAGCTGCCCGCGTTGCTCGCGCCGTACACGCCCGAGCGCGTCGCACCCGTCTGCGGCGTGCCCGCCGACACCATCCGCACCCTGGCCGAGGAGCTCTGCGCCGAGGAGAAGGCGTCCGTCTACGGCCGCATCGGCACCTGCACCCAGGAGTTCGGCACGCTGTCGAGCTGGCTGATCGACGTGGTGAACATCCTGGCCGGCAACCTCGACGTCGAGGGCGGGATGCTCTTCCACAAGGGGGCACACGGTCAGCCCTCGACCAAGGGCGCTCCCGGTACGGGCCGCGGGTTCCGCATGGGCCGAGCCCACACCCGCGTGGCCAACCGGCCCGAGGCCTTCGGCGAGTTCCCCGTCACTGCGCTGCCCGAGGAGATCGAGACGCCCGGCGAGGGCCAGGTGCGTTGCATGGTCACGATCGGTGGCAACCCGATCTCGTCGAACCCCAACGCCGACCGCCTCGACGCCGCGTTCGCCTCGCTCGAGTTCATGGTGTCGGTCGACATGTACGTCAACGAGACGACTCGCCACGCCGACGTCATCTTGCCGCCGCCGTCTGCGCTGCAGAAGAGCCACTACGACCTGGCGCTGCTCAACTTCGCCGTGCGCAACTACACCAACGTGTCGCTGCCGATCCTGCCGCTCGACGACGGTCAGCCCGACGAGTGGGAGATCCTGCTGCGGCTCGCCGGCATCTTCGCCGGCGAAGGTCCCGACGCCGACATCGACGTCATCGACGACATGAACATCACCGGGCTGCTCCGTGGCGCGGTGCGTGACGAGTGGTCGGCGGTCCACGGGCGCGACGTCGACGAACTGAAGGACGAGCTCGGCGACCGCCGTGGCCCGCTCCGCATGATCGATGCCATGCTCCGCACCGGCCCCTACGGCGACGGCTTCGGCGCCGACCCCGACGGCCTCAACCTCGACACGCTGATCGACCACCCGCACGGCGTCGACCTCGGCGAGTTGGAGCCGGGTCGAATTCCGGGACTGCTGCGCACGCCGTCGGGCAAGGTGGAGCTCGTGCCCGAGATGTTCACCGACGACCTGCCCCGTCTCGAGGAGTCCCTCGACCGCGACTGGGACGAGGCGATGGTGCTCGTCGGTCGCCGGCACGTGCGGTCGAACAACTCGTGGATGCACAACATCCGCGTGCTCACCAAGGGCCGCAACCGTTGCACCATGCAGATCCACCCCGACGACGCCGACCGTCTCGGCATCACCGACGGCGGTCCCGCTCGCGTGACCTCACGGGTCGGTGAGGTCGTGGTGGACGCCGAGGTCACCGACGGCATCCGACCCGGCGTCGTGTCGATCCCGCACGGCTTCGGGCAGAACATGCCCGGCGTGAAGATGGGCGTCGCCGCCGAGTACCGGGGCGTCAACACGAACATCCTCACCGACGAGAACTTCTTCGACCCGCTGAGCGGCAACATCGCCCTGAACGGCGTGCCCGTGACCGTGGCGTCGGCTGAGGAAGCTGCGCCGGTCGGCGCGGCGGCACCCGCATGAGCTGTCCCGGCTGATGGGCGCCATCGACGTGCGTGACCTCGGGGTCACGCTGCCCGACGGCCGGGTCCTGTTCGAGCACGCCTCATTCCGGATCGGCGACGGCGACCACGTCGCGCTCGTCGGCGCGAACGGTGCCGGCAAGACCACGTTGCTGCGCATGGTCACCGGTGATGACTCACCCACGTCGGGCGACGTGTTCGTCGAAGGCAGCCTCGGCGTCATGCGCCAGTTCATCGGTGCCATCCGCGACGGCCAGACCGTTGCCGAGCTGCTGCTCGAACTGTCGCCGCCACCGATCCAGGAAGCTGCGGCCCGGCTCGCACGCGCCGAGGCCGCTGCCGATGACTCGGCCGAGGCCGGCATGCGCCTTGCCAACGCCCACCAGGCGTGGGGCGACATCGGTGGTTGGGACGCAGAGGTCCTGTGGGACGTCTGCACCACCGCC
>JAHDHM010000156.1:3741-7805 GCA_020631315.1 Acidimicrobiales bacterium | reverse complement strand
GTCGCAGCGGCCTCGCGACACCTTCGGTGTCGCTCACCTCGCTGATGATGCGCCAGCGTTCGCCGCAGGCGAAGGCGTGAAGCGAGCTTGCGAGCGACGCTCAGCCGAGGCCGAGCTGTGTCAATGCGCTGCGCCAAGCCCCAGCTGTGGCAATGCGCTCAGCCGAGGCCGAGCTTCTCGCCCCATTCGGCGAGCTTGTCGGCGTGGTCGTCGCCCATGAACACGAGCGACGGCAGGATCGTGCGGGACACCCCCGCGGCGGCGAGCTCCTCCATCGCGCCCTTCGGATCGTCGCCGAACAGGCCCTGGGAACCGAAGGTGATCTCGATCGCCTCGGGGTCACGGCCGTGGTCGGCGGCGGTCTGACGGACGATGTCGGCCAGCTCGGCGATGTCGCCCTTCCCGGGGAAGAACCCGTCGCCCAGCCGACCCGCACGCTCGGCGGCGGCACGCGAATGACCGCCGACGACGATCGGGATCGTGCCGTTCGCGGGCGTCGGGTTCGAGGCCACGTTCGAGAAGTTGACGAACTCGCCTTCGAACGACGTCATCGGTCCACATCGTGCGCAGCGACGTACTCGTCGGTGCGAGCACCTCGCCGTTCCCACGGGATGCCGAGCGCGTCGAACTCCTCTCGCAACCAGCCGACGCCGATGCCGAACTCGACACGACCGCCGGACAGATGGTCGAGCGTCGCCAACTCCTTGGCCAGCACCAGCGGGTTGCGCTGGGGGAGGATCACGATGCCGGTCGCCAGCCGCAGTGTGGTGGTGGCCGAACCGAGCCACGACAGCCAGATCAGCGGGTCCGGGATCTTCGAGCTCGGCCGGGCTGGCATCTTGCCGGACTTGTCGTACGGGTAGGTCGAGCCGTAGTTTTCCGGGAAGATGACGTGCTCGACCGTCCACACGGACTCGAAGCCCGCGGCCTCGGCCGCACGGCCGAAGTCGGCGGCGTTCGCATCCGGGAAGATGCTGTTCGCGAACATCAGTCCGACCTTCACTGGCGCCATGTGGATCCCCTTGCGTCGTCGCCGGTGTGACGAAGGTCGACGGTAACTGCCGCGGATTCCTGCGCGAAATCCAACAGAATGGGTCGATGCTGGCCGATGGGACCTTCATGGATTGTCTGCGAGAACTGCTGAGCACCCGCGACGTGCTGATGGTGGACGGTGCGATGGGCACCCAGCTCTTCGCCACCGACCTCGAAGCCGGTGACGCTCCCGAGCGCATGAACCTCGATCAGCCCGACGCCATCGTCGCCGTGCACGAGCGGTACATCGCCGCCGGTTCCGACATCGTGCTGACCAACTCCTTCGGTGGCACCAGCTTCCGTCTCAAGCTGCACGATCTCCAGGACCAGGTGATCGAGATCAACGCGGCCGCTGCTCGCAACGGCCGCCGTGCTGCCGACGCCGCTGACCGCAAGGTGCTGGTCGCCGGTTCGATGGGTCCGTCGGGTGAGCTGCTCGAGCCGATGGGTTCGATGACGATGGAGTCGGCCCAGGCCGCGTTCGCCGACCAGGCCAAGGGCCTGACCGAGGGCGGCGCCGACATCCTGTGGATCGAGACGATGAGCTCGCTCGAAGAGGTCGAGGCCGCTGTCCTCGGCGCCCAGTCCGTGAGCGACCTGCCGATCGTCACCACGTTCAGCTTCGACACCGCCGGCCGCACCATGATGGGTGTCACCGGCACCGACGTCGCGAAGCGCCTCATCCCGCACGGCGTCGCGGCCATCGGTGCCAACTGCGGCAACAACCTCGCCGACACCGAAGCCGCCGTCGCCCAGATGCGTGCCGTCGATCCCGACGTCCTCATCGTGTCCAAGGCCAACGCCGGTATCCCCGAGTGGCACGGCACCGACCTGGTGTACTCCGGCTCGCCGGAGATCATGGGCGCTCACGCGCATCGCCTGCGCAGTGCCGGCATCAACATCATCGGCGGCTGCTGCGGCAGTGGCCCCGAGCACATCGCGTTCATGCGTCAGGTGCTCGACGGCGACGTCCCCGTGCCCGAGGTGAAGTTCGTGCCCGCCGAGGCGTCCGCATCCGGCGACGTCGATCGCACGACCCGCCGCCGCCGTCGTTCCCGTGGCTGACTGATCCCAGCTCCGGGCGCTGATATCGTCCGCTCCTGACCGCCCCGTCAGGGGATCCACATCCACCCCGTCGGCCGCATCGCCACAGCGTTGCCGTCGCCGGGCTTGGCCAAGGACCATCATCATGCGACTGCTGTTCGCCGACTCGCTCGACGAGTCCCGCCTGTCGTCACTACGCGACGCCGGTCACGAGGTCATCGTGGACGCCGGCCTCGACGCCGACGACCTCCCCGGTGCCATCGCCGGTGTCGACGTCCTCGTCGTGCGTTCCACGCAGGTGACCGCCGAGACCATCGAGGCCGCCGACCAGCTCGGCCTCATCGTCCGCGCCGGTGCCGGCACCGACAACGTCGACAAGGTCGCCGCGTCGGCCAAGGGCATCTACGTGTGCAACGTGCCCGGCCAGAACGCCGTGGCCGTCGCCGAGCTCACGATGGGCCTGCTGCTCGCCATCGACCGTCACCTCGCCGACGGTGCCGCCGACCTGCGCAACGGCGTGTGGAACAAGAAGAAGTACACGCAGGCCGACGGCGTCTACGGCAAGACGATCGGCATCATCGGCCTCGGCGACATCGGCATGGCCGTCGCCGAGCGAGCCAAGGCGTTCGGTCTGACCGTCATCGCCGAGCGCAAGCACGGTCGCTCGGCGGCGACGCTGCAGCGCATCCGTTCCGTCGGCGTCCAGCTGGTCGACAGCCGAGCCGAGCTGCTCGCCCAGTCGGACATCGTGTCGATCCACGTGCCGAAGTCCGACGACACGATCGGCATGGTCGACGCCGCCTTCCTCGCTGCACTGCCCGAGCGGGCCATCGTGCTCAACACGAGCCGCGGCGACATCGTCGTCGCCGACGACCTGATCGCCGCCATGGACGAGCGTGGCATCCGTGCCGGCCTCGACGTCTACCCCGGCGAGCCGGCGGAGGGCACCGCCGACTTCGCGTCCGCGCTCGCCAGCCATCCGAACGTGGTCGGTTCGCACCACATCGGCGCCAGCACCGCCCAGGCCCAGGACGCCGTGGCTGCCGGCACCATCGAGGTCGTCGAGGCCTACGCCGCGGGTGACGTCATCAACTGCGTGAACCTGGTGCAGGAGCCGCTCGGCGCCTGCGTGCTCGTGATCCGCCACGAGGACGAGGTCGGTGTGCTCGCCAAGGTGTTCGCCGTCCTGCGCCGGCGGGGCCTCAACATCCAGCAGATGCAGAATCAACTGTTCTCGGCCAACGGCGCCGCCGTGGCCACCATCAACGTCGAGGGTGCGGTCGATGCGAAGTGCATCGACGCCCTCGCCGACATCCACGAAGTCATCGACGTCCGCATCAGCGGCTGCTGAGGAGGCCACGCAATGTCACAGAATCGCGCCCACAACTTCTGTTCCGGCCCCTGCACGCTGCCCGTGTCGGTGCTCGAACAGCTCAGCGACCAGATCGTCGACTACCAGGGCAGCGGCATGTCGCTGCTCGAGATGAGCCACCGCTCACCGGAGTACGACGCCGTGCACCACCACACCATGGACCTGTTGCGTCAGGTCTGCTCTGTGCCCGACGACTTCGACATCCTGCTGCTGCAGGGCGGCGCCTCGCTCCAGTTCGCGATGGTGCCGATGAACCTCATGGTCGGCGGCACCGCCGGCTACGTCGTGTCCGGCTCCTGGGGCAAGGGTGCCCACGAGGACGCCGCCATCGTCGGTGACGCCTACGTCGCGTGGGACGGCAGCGACGAGAACTTCACCCGCATGCCGAGCGCCGACGAGATCGAAGTCCGCGACGGCGCCAAGTACGTCCACACCACCTCGAACGAGACCATCGGCGGCATCCGCATGCCGGAGCTCTTCGGTCTCGACGTCCCGCAGGTCATCGACATGTCGTCGGACTACCTGACCCGCGAGATCCCCTGGGAGCACTACGACCTCGTCTACGGCGGCGCCCAGAAGAACCTCGGCCCGGCCGGTCTCGCCGTCGTGTTCGTCC
>JAHDHM010000156.1:3253-3731 GCA_020631315.1 Acidimicrobiales bacterium | reverse complement strand
TGCGCCGCCGTGATGGAGGGCGACAAGCCCCGTGTGCTCGAGAACGCCGAGGGCACCCGCCCGAAGTACCTCGACTTCGCCACCCACGCAGCGAACGACAGCCTGGCCAACACGCCGCCGATGTTCCCGATCTGGACCACTGGCCTGATGCTCGAGTGGATCCAGGCCAACGGCGGCATCCCCGGCATGCAGGCGCTCGCCGCGGAACGTTCGGCGATGGTCTACGGCGCCATCGACGCCAGCGGCGGCTTCTACCGCAGCCCCGTCGCCGTAGGCGACCGGTCGCACACCAACATGGTGTGGCGCATCGACGGTGAGGGTCTCGAGGCCGAGTTCCTCGCCGGCGCTGACGAGCGTCGCCTCCTCAACCTGAAAGGCCACCGCTCCGTCGGCGGCATCCGGGCCAGCATCTACAACGGTCTGCCCACCGAGTCGGTCGAAGCACTCGTCAGCTACATGCACGAGTTCGCCTCGGCTC
>JAHDHM010000156.1:0-3243 GCA_020631315.1 Acidimicrobiales bacterium | reverse complement strand
CGCGTCGTGACGCGGCTGGGCGGCATCGCCCTCAGCATCGTCGAGTCCGACTGGGCCGGCGAGGTCGCCTCGCCCCCGCACGACGCCCTGACCCCGGCGCAGCGCCGAGCCCACCTCGCCGCGCACCCGCGTAGCTACCTCGGCGTGACCCGCGGCATGGAAGACGTCGCCCCCGGCGTCACCATGACCCCGGCCGAGCTGCTCGATGCCGGCAAAGAGGCACTCGATGCCCTGCTCGAGTGCGGCGCGTTCGGCGACGAACGACCCGAAGCCTTCTACGCCTACCGTCTCGCCAACGCCGAGCACTCGCAGACCGGCATCATCTGTGGCATCCCCGCCGACGGTCTGCGCACTGGCGAGCTCCGAGCCCACGAGGACGTTCACGGCGCACGTCGTGACCATCTCGCCGGCCATCTGCAGGTCGTCGGCTATCAATCGAGCCCCGTCGTCGTGTCACATCGCTCAGACCCGGTCGTCACGCAGGCGCTGGCCGATGCGACCGAACGCGAACCACTGCTCGACCACACCTCCGACGACGGCCTCCGGCAGACCATCTGGTTGATGACCGGCCCCGAGGCCGACGCCGTGATCGAGGCGCTGGCCGAAGACGCCCTCTACGTCATCGACGGCCACCATCGCACCGGGGCAGCACTCAGCCACTTCGACGCGACGGGCGGTGAGGGCAGAGGTGCCTGGTTGCTCGGCGCGATCTTCCCGTCGGACGAGATGCGCAACCTGGCCCACCACCGGGTGTGGACCGGCGACCCGATGTCGCTCACCCATCGCCTCGGCGAGATGGGCGCCCGCAAGGTCGAGCGCAGCGAAGTCGAGGGACGCAGTGCGTCCGAGATCGCCGTCTACGTCGACGGCGGCTGGTATCTGCTGCGGCTGCCGATCGACAGCGAAGCCAGCCCGGTCGACCGGCTCGAGCCGTCCCGCCTCCAGGCCCAGTTGCTCGACGCGCTCGAGGGATCGGTCTCCTACCGTCCCGGCAGCGCGACGATCAGCGAGCTCGCCGTGTCGCTCGAACCGGACGAGGCGCTGTTCGTGCTCCGGCCGATCACGATGCTCGAACTCTTCGAGGTCGCCGATGCCGGTCAGCACATGCCGCCGAAGTCGACGTACTTCTCGCCCAAGGCTCGCTCCGGCGTCGTCGTACGATCGGTGACGTGAGCTCGCAGCCTGCCCCCGTCCCCGTCGTCGTCAATCCTGCGGCCGGGGGAGGGGCAGGCGCTGCCGCCGCCGAGAAGATCCGGGCCTGCGCTGCGGTGCTCGGTGTACCGATCGAGGTGCATCTTCCTGCCGATCAGGCAGCAACGGTGTCTGACCTCACCCAGTTGCGTGGATCCGAGCGCGTCCTCGTTGCTGGCGGCGACGGCATCGTGCACCTCGCCGCCAACGCCCTCGCCAGTTCGTCGACCGCGCTCGGCATCGTCCCCGTCGGCACCGGCAACGATGCTGCCGGCGCGCTCGACGTGCCCTCCGACCTGACGTCCGCTGTCGCTCTGGCGCTGACCGGCACGCCTGCCCCATTGGACACCTTGGCCATCGACGACGGATCCGGCACGCGCCGCCGCGGGCTCACGATCGCCACCATGGGGTTCGGGGTGACGGTCAACGAACGGGCCGAGCGGCTCCGCTGGCCGACCGGCGAGTGGTCCTACACGGTCGCCACCCTGCTCGAACTCCCGAAGGTCACGCCGTGGAGGTACGAGCTGGTCGTCGACGACGACACACGATCCGTCGAGGCGATGCTGCTCGCGGTCGCCAACACCGCTCGATTCGGTGGCGGCATGCATATCGCACCCGACGCCGATCCGACGGACGGGCTGCTGGACGTGGTCGTCATCGGCGCCGCGCCACGGCGAGATCTGCTGCGTCTGCTGCCTGCGGCCCGGAGCGGGAAGCACCTGCGCGACCCACGGGTCGAGGTGGTGCGTTGCCGATCGGTCGAGATACGGCTCGCGGACGGTGAACCCGCGCCTGCTCGGGCCGACGGGGAGAGCATCGGCGACCTGCCGATCCGGGTCGAGAACGACCCCGCCTCGCTGCGGGTCGTCGTCCCGACTACGGCACACTGAGAGCACGGCGTTCGCGTCGTTGTTCCACACATCCGCCAGACCCTTTGGAGTCCCTCATGCCGCCGCGCATCCTCGTTCTCAACGGCCCGAACCTCAACCTGCTGGGGACCCGCGAGCCCGAGATCTACGGGTCGGGAACCCTGTCGGAGCTGGTGGACGGTCTCAAGGCGGCCTACATCGGCAAGGTCGAGATCAGCGACATCCAGACCAACATCGAGGGCGAGCTGGTCAACGCTCTCCACCGGGCCGACAAGACCGTCGACGGGGTCGTGTTCAACGCCGGCGCCTACACGCACACGAGCATTGCGTTGCGTGACGCGATCGCCGGCATCTCCGTACCGGTCGTCGAGATCCACATCTCGAACGTCCACCAGCGTGAGAGCTTCCGACACACGTCCATGCTCGCGGAGGTGTGTCTGGGCCAGATCCTCGGCTTCGGCCGGGTCTCGTACTCCCTCGGCGTCGAAGCCCTCGTCCGCCACCTCGCCTGATGCTCACCGATCTGGCCGGCTGCCAGATGATCTGAGAACGCCCACCGTGCTCGACCCTGATGCACCTGACCACAGCGAACCCGTCATCGTGCTCCACCCGGCCAGGTCGGTCTGGGCAGAGCACATCGCCAGCATGCTGGTGCTCCCGCTGGGCGCGCTCTGGACACTCGCGTTCGCTGATCTCGGTTACCTGCTCCTCGTGGCTCTCGGCGCTGGACCCCCGTTCGTGTTGGGTTGGCGACGAGTACCAGCGATGCGACAGTACGGCATCGTCAGCGTGCGCTCCGGCGAGCTGTACGCGACCGGGCCCTTGGTGGGAACAGGCAGGATCGTCGGGGCCAGGTCGGTCGACCCCTCAGAGCTGGAGGTCTCGTGCGGGTCAGACGGCAAGTGGACGCTGACCGTCGGAAGCGGCCGACAGATCCGACTCCTACGCTGCGCCGAGCCGAGCGACTCAGCTGCGGCCGCCACTGGGCACCTGCGTTCGCTCTTGTGGCCGGCGACCGACGACGACCCCAAGAAGCGACGACCTTGGTGGCACCTCAAGCCGCCTCCGTTCTAGGCCCAGACCGCACCGCAGCGCTCGCGGCTCACCGGCTGACCATCTGGCGGGACACGATCCCAAAAACGGCCGAGGCCCGGGTCCTTCGACCCGGGCCTCGTGCGTTCTC
>JAHDHM010000155.1:2503-7823 GCA_020631315.1 Acidimicrobiales bacterium | reverse complement strand
TCATCACCCTCTTCCGGATGTTCGGTGGGGCAATCCTCCTCGTCCTCACCGCAGCCAGCGCCGTCGGCTTCATCCGCCGAAGTCGGCTCGCCGCCCGACAAGTGAGCATCGATCCGTTGACCGGGGTGGGCAACCGCCGCGCGCTCGACGACACGGCCCGTCACCTCAGCGATACTCGCCATGGATTCCATGTGTTCGCGGTGATCGATCTCGACCGATTCAAGCTGGTCAATGACACCCACGGTCACGCCGTCGGCGACGACCTGCTCGTCCGCGTAGCCGACGGGCTGGAGACGATCGCAACCACGAGCGATGTGCATGCCTCCACGGTCGTGCGGCAGGGCGGCGACGAGTTTCTTCTCTCCCTGCATTCGGCCGACCCGATCAACGTCCCCGCCGTCCGCAGCCGACTCGACGAACTCCGCTCGAGCCCGGTACCACTTGCCGACGGCGGCCGAATCGAGCTTGCGTTCAGCTACGGCATCGTCGACACGAGTGGACACCCGGACATGTCCTCGCTGCTGCGCTCGGCCGACCTGGCCGCCTACGACGACAAAGCACGACGCCGGGCTGCCGAACAGGTCATCGATCTCGCTGGGCCGATCGACGTCCGCACCGACGCATCCGGCGAGTTGCTCGGCTGACCTCGAAACGCGCTCAGCCCGCCTCGAAGATCCGCAGGATTGTGCCGGCGCCGAAATCGCTCAGCAGTGCGGCACCATCGATCGTCACCAGATGTTGGGGTCGGTCGAGCCCGGTGAGGACGTCGCCGATCGGCGCCGGACGTTCGGACGGATCGGCCGCAACCGCCACCACTCGCCGTTCGTTCCACAGCGCCACCCACAACGTGTCGACGGAGAACGGCGAGACGGCCAGACCGGTCGGGGTTGCGGACGGGGTGAACACGGCCTGCGACGCGGGCACCATCGCACACAGCTCCGGTGTTCCCCCAAACTCGGCGACTGCCCGGTTGTCGCCGACGCATCTCGGCCATCCGTGATCCTCGCCCGGGACCACGGCAACCACCTCGTCGGCAGCGGGCAGCTCGTCGAACCGCCCATCGGTCATCTCGGTCGTCCAGAGGATCCCGGCCTCGTCGACGGCGTGGGCGTAGGCGTGTTTGAACCCGGATGCGTACTCGACCGGAGCCGCGTCGGGGGCCGCCGGATCCACGGTGAACAACCGACCCGAACCATCCAGGACCGTCGAGCCCCGCTTCGAGCCTGAGGTGTCGAACAGGACCCGGCCGTCGGGGAGCACGGTGAGCGTCCCTTCCGACCGACCGTTGTTCGGCAGGTCCTCGGCAACAACCACTCGGTCACCGCCGATCGGCCCTCGAGTCAGTCGATCCCGTTCCATCACCCACAGTTCCTGGCCGACCAGCGCGATCCCGGTCGGTTTGTCGAGCCCGGACAGCACCACGGTGTGCGTGCCGCCCGAGTCCACCTGCACCACTCGCCCGTCGCCGTCGTTCTCACCGCCGTTGATCTCGGCCACCAGATAGCTGCCGTCGGCCATGACGAGGAACTGTGTCGGACCACGAAGACCGTCGACCACGACCTCCACCTCGAGCCCCGGCCGAACGCTGATGCCGTCGAGTCGCCCGTCGGTGACTGCCTCGAGCGCCGGCACCACGAGATCGTCACCGCATCCGCCGGCCGCGACCACGAGCGCTGCTGCCACGCACCACATCCGACCTCGGCCCACTCGCATCGATGCAGTCTGCCGCATCGAGGACGGCACATCCCGGCGGGCGGAGGAACTCGGCACATCGACTGCAAGACTGACCCGGTGACCGACGCTGCCGACTCGATCGACCTGGACGACACCGAGGCGATCCACGGCCTGAGCCGAACCGAGTTCGTTGCGCTGAGCTCGATGATCAGCGCCACCATCGCCATCTCGATCGACACGATCCTCCCCGCCTTCGACGAGATCGAGGAGGCGCTCGAAATCGAGGCCGGATCTGCATCGCTGGCGATCACCGTGTTCCTCGCGGCCATGGGGATCGGCATGCTCGTATGGGGTCCACTGGCCGACCGCTATGGCCGGAAGCCGATCATTCAGCTGTCGTTGGCGCTCTTCATCGCCGGCGCGCTCGTCTCCACGTTCGCGACCTCGTTCACCGTGTTCCTCGTCGGTCGCGTGATCTGGGGAGTCGCCGCGGCGGGCCCGCGGGTGATCGGCCTTGCCATCGTCCGCGACTGCTACTCCGGCGACCTGATGGCCCGAATCATGTCGTTGACCGCCGCGGTCTTCCTGATCGTCCCCATCCTCGCCCCGGGCGTGGGCGAGGTCGTGCTGCTGTTCGGCTCCTGGCGGCTCACGCCCGCGGTCGCCGTGGTTCTTGCCCTCGTGGTCGTCGTCTGGCTCTTCCGGCTCCCGGAAACGCTCGATCCGAACAACGTCGTGCCGCTGAGCGCCCGACCGTTGCTTGCGGCCGTTCGCACCGTGGTCACGAACCGGGTGACCGCTGCGTTCACCCTCGCCACGACCTTCGGATACGCGGCCTTCTTCCCGTGGCTCGGCAGCTCCCCCCAGATCATCAACGAGCTCTACGACCGGCCCGGCCAGTTCGCACTGCTGTTCGGTCTGAACGCGGGGCTGATGGCCCTCGGGATCGTCACCACCGAGCGGCTCGTCAAGCGCTGGGCGACGCTCCCGGTCGTGCTCACCGCCACCGCCATCCTGATCGGCTTCTCGATCGCCTACATCGGGCTCTCACTTGCGTCCGACGGTCGGCCGGCCTTCTGGACCTGGTTCGCGTTTGCGTGCGTGCTCACGATGCTGAACGCCGCCACCACTCCCCTGATGCAGACCCTTGCGATGGAACCGATGGGCGCCGTGGCGGGGATGGCGTCGTCGGTCACCGGCGCGATCATCTTCATCGCCAGCGCGCTCCTCGCATCGATCGTGGATCGAGCGATCGTCGACACGGTCACACCGTTCGGCGTGGGCTTCCTCGTCTTCACCATCCTTGCGTTGGCGGCCATGCTCGGGAGCGGTCTGCGCAGCCGGGCAACGACGTGAGCATCGATTCGTTCGACGGGCGGGTCGTCGCCATCACCGGCGCTGGCTCGGGAATCGGGCGGGCACTGGCACTCGAAGCCGCAGCACGCGGAGCCCACCTCGCGCTCTCCGATGTGCACGCCGACCGGGTCGCCGAGACGGCAGCCCTCGTTCCGTCCGGCGACCGGCGGGTGACCACCGCCGCGCTCGACGTCGCCGATCGGGCCGCGGTCCACGCCTGGGCCGACGATGTGGTGGCCGATCACGGATCGGTCAACGAGATCATCAACAACGCGGGTGTGGCGTTGCTGGCACCGGTGGCCGAGCTCACCATCGAGGACTTCCGATGGTTGATGGACATCAACTTCTGGGGCGTCGTGCACGGCACGGATGCGTTCCTCCCCCACCTGAAGGCAGCCGGTTCCGGACACGTCGTGAACATCTCGAGTGTGTTCGGGCTGATGGCCATCCCCTCGCAGGCCGCCTACAACGCCTCGAAGTTCGCCGTCGGCGGCTACACCGACGCACTTCGGATCGAACTGGAGGTGGAGGGATCGCAGGTGTCGGCCACCACCATCCATCCCGGTGGGATCAAGACGAACATCGCCCGGGACGCCCGCGGCAACGCCGACGACCCGGCGCTGCGGGCGGAGAGCGAGCGCTCGTTCGATGCGGTGGCCCGCACCACGCCCGAGAAGGCGGCCCGTCAGATCCTCGACTCTGTCGAGAAGAACCGTCGCCGCGCCCTGATCGGACCTGATGCGATCGTGTTCGACGCAGTCGCCCGAATGCCCGCGGTCGTACCCCAGCGTCTCCTCGCTGCGTTCGCCCGACGCCGCCTCGGCGACTGACACCTCGGACTCAGACCGCTCCCAGGGGTCCGATCGTCTCGCGGACCAACGGCACACCGGGTCGGTAGGCCAGGTGATGGTGGCTGGGTGCGTCGAGGATGACCGCATGCGGGGCGGAGCCGGGCGTGATCCGACCCACGTCGTCGCGCTGCAACGCGGCCGCGCCGCCGATCGTCACTGCCTGAATCGCTTCGTCGATCGTCATTCCCATCTCGCGCACGGCGAGCGCGATGCAGAACGAGATCGACGTCGTGTAGCTCGACCCCGGATTGCAGTTGGAGGCAATGGCGACGGTGGCACCTGCGTCGATCAGGCGACGGGCGTCGATGTACGGCTGCTTCGTGGAGAAGTCGGCTGCCGGCAACAGGGTGGCCACCGTGTTGCTGCCCGCGAGCGCGTCGACATCCGAATCGGTGAGGTGGGTGCAGTGGTCCACCGAGGCGCACCCGCACTCGACGGCGAGCTGCACACCACCGCTCGAACCCAACTGGTTTCCATGGAGCCGCAGGCCGAGCCCGGCTGCCTTTCCGGCTTCCAACACCGCTCGACTCTGGTCGACGTCGAACGCTCCTTCCTCGCAGAAGGAATCGATCCACTTCGCATGCGGAGCAGCCGCGGCGAGCATGTCGCCGCACACGAGGTCGATGTAGTCGTCGGGACGATCGACGTACTCCGCCGGCAGAAGGTGCGCCCCCAGGAAGGTCGTCTCGGTCGTGTGGGCTTCGGCGATCTGCAGTGACCGGACCTCGTCGGCCACATTCAGGCCGTAGCCGGACTTGATCTCGATCGTGGTCGTTCCCGCTCGATGCGCCTCCCGGAGGCGGAGCCGGACGAGCCGATCCAATTCATCGGTCGCGGTGCCACGGGTGGCGTCGGTCGTGACGCGTATCCCGCCGCCGTCGTACGGGCGGCCGGCCATGCGGGTCGTGAACTCCTCCGCCCGATCGCCGGCGAAGACGAGGTGGGTGTGCGAGTCGACGAACCCGGGCAGCACCGCCGCACCATCGGCGTCGATGCGATCGTCGGCGACCGCGCCCGCCGCACCGACGTGCAGCACCGCGGCGTCGTCGAACACGACCGACGCGTCCCCGATGATCCCGAGTGGACCGCGTCCCAGGGCGGGATCGTTCGTGACCAGACTTCCGATGTTGTCGATCACGGTGGTTCGACTGGTGGTCATGCGAACAGCTCCTCGATGCTCGCGGCCAGTTCGGCCGCAGTGTCGATCTTCGCGTGATGTCCGTCGACCACGACCGGATTGCCGTCGATGACGACAGTTCGGACGTCGGCACTCGTCGACGCGAAGACCGCGGCCTCGACCCCGAGTTCGGGTGGGGTTCCCGCAGTCCGAACGCCATCCAGGTCGATCGTGACGAGATCGGCCCGCGACCCGACCTCGATCGCACCGGCGTCGTCCCAGCCGAGACTCCGATGCCGGGCCACAGTGGCCGCGTGCAACA
>JAHDHM010000155.1:0-2493 GCA_020631315.1 Acidimicrobiales bacterium | reverse complement strand
GCACCGTGGACACCGCGCTCTTCCGATCGGAGACGTTCGTGGAGCTCCAACGCCCGGGCGTCCTCCATCTGATCGATGACGGCATGGGAGTCGCTGCCAAGGCAGAGCCCGGCGCCGGCCGCGGCAAGTTCGCGGGTCGGGCCGATGCCATCGCCGAGATCGCGTTCGGTTGTCGGGCACATGCAGATCGTGCACTGGCATGCACCGAGCCGTTCGATGTCGTCGGCGGTGAGATGCGTGGCGTGCACTGCGGTGAAGTTGGAGTCCAGCACGCCGTGTTCGTCGAGCAGCTCCGTCGGGGTGCAGCCGAACGCGGCGCGACACTGTTCGTTCTCGGCCCGTTGCTCGGAGAGGTGGGCGTGAATCGGCGCCGAGTTGCGTCGCGCCCATTCGGCGACCGGCGACATTGCGGTGGGATCGACCGCACGCACCGAATGGATGGCGGCGCCCACCAGCTGTCGGTCGTTCACCTCGAGCTCGTCCACCCGGCCCAGCCAGCCCTCGACCGATCCGTCGCTGAAGCGCCGCTGGACACCCTCGGGGGCACGATGGCCATCGGCATCGAGGCCCGCATGGAGGTAGAGGGTGTCGAGCAGGGTGATGCGGACACCGGCCTCGTCGGCTGCGGCCAGCAGCGCAGCGCCCATTGCGTTCGGATCGTCGTATGAGGTTCCGGCCGGCGTGTGGTGAACGTAGTGGAACTCCCCGACGACGGTCATCCCGGCGCCGGCCATTTCGGCGAAGACGGCTCTCGCCAACCGGTGGTAGGCGTCAGGGTCGAGGCGTTCGGCGGCTCGGTACATGACCTCCCGCCAGGTCCAGAAGCTGCCGCGATCGATCTGCACGCGGCTGCGGAGTGCCCGGTGGAACGCATGGCTGTGTGCGTTGGCGAATCCGGGAACGGTGAGCCCGCGAAGCCGGGTGGCTTTCGCCGGTGCCGGGACGCCGATCTCGATCTGGGCGATGCGGCCGTTCCGGGCGGTCACCACCACGTCGTCGTGCACGCGATCGTCGATCACCGCATGCTCGCACCACCAGCTGTTCACGAGCCGACCCGCTCCACGAATGCCGTGATGCGTTCGACGAACTCGGCGCGGTGGTGCTCGTTGAATTCCTCCCACGTGGCCAGCGTCGTCGTGTCCTCGACCCGGTCGATGAACAGCACACCGTCGAGATGGTCGCACTCGTGCTGCCACGTACCGGCGGTGAGTCCACGCTTGATCTCGTCATGGGCCACGCCGTCGCGGTCGAAGTAGCGGACGCGCACATTGACGTGCCGCGGCACGTTTCCACGCATCGGAACTGAAAGGCAACCTTCGTTGATCTCGACCAGCTCGTCGTCGATGGGTTCGATGATCGGGTTGATCGCAACGGTCAGCGGGATCTTGGGCTTGTACGGGTATCTCGGATTGTCGCCGACCTCCATGACGGCGATGCGGTGGTGGGCGCCGATCTGCGTCGCGGCCAGCCCGGCGCCATTGGCGTCGCGCATCGTCTCGATGAGGTCGTCGATGAGCGATTGCACTTCGGGCGAAGCGATCGCCGCGGGATCCACCGGTTCGGCCACGACACGGAGCTCGGGATCCCCGATCGTGAGGATCGGTCGAACGGTCATACGGACACCTCCATCGGACTCCGCGCATCGGGCAACCGGTCGATCGCCGCGAGCATCGGCTCGAGGTCGAACACGTCACGTCCTTCGCGACCGATCGGCAGCATGGGCCGGATGATCTCGACGGTTGGTCGAACCCCGACACCCAGGTCTTCGATCGCAAGTCCACGCCGCGTGATGGCCCAGACGGCAACCACGATCTCGATTCCCGCGATCGTTCGGGCGGCATCGAGCTGGCGCTCGAGGTCGTGCACTGCGTGCAGCGCGTGGCTCGCCGTGTCCTCGACACCGTCGGCGAGCTGCCCGACCGAATGCAGCAGGTGGGGCTGCGCCCAGATCTTTGTCGAGGTGATCAACGACGCAGCGATGTGGCCGAGGTTGAGGAACTGCACGCCACCGGCCGGGTCCCCCTCGCCGGCCAAACCGATCGGAAGCCCGGAGAAGGACGGCCACTGGATCTTGTGGATGCGTTCACCGGAGATGTCCGCCACCTTCGCGATCGCCTGCCGGCAGCCATCGAGTGCCAGGGTCATACGCGTGGTGTCCATGTTCCCGTGCGAGTAGACCGGCTTCGGGCCCACATCCACCAACGGGTTCACATTGACCGAGGCGAGCTCGGTGTTCCAAACCTCGCACAGCCAGGTGGCGAACTCTCGCGCAGCCCCGTGGATCTGCGACACGTTCCGGAAACTCAGTGGGTCCTGCAGGTTGCGGGCCGCGCCGACATCCCACAACCGGCTGTCGCGCAGCAACGACCGAAGCCGCTCGGCGCCATCCGCCTGGCCCGGTCGCCGATGGACGGAGTTGACCGGTTCGGAGATGGCGTCGAGGTTCGAGCGAAAGCCCTCCATCGTCAGCGCCGCGGCGAGATCGAATCGGTC
>JAHDHM010000154.1 GCA_020631315.1 Acidimicrobiales bacterium | reverse complement strand
GTCATGATCCCGTTCTGGTCGAACTTCCTCGTCCGCAACTACGCGTGGCGGGTGATCCTCGGCCGCGACGGCATCTTGTCGTCGACCACCGACGCGGTGGGGCTCGGTGAGACCGACATCCTGTTCACTCCGACGGCCGTCGTCCTCGGCCTCGTGTACGGCTTCCTGCCGTTCATGATCTTGCCGCTGTACGCCTCGCTCGAGCGGATCGACAAGAGCCTCATCGAGGCCAGCCGCGACCTGTACGCCTCGGGGTGGCAGACGTTCCGCCAGGTCCTGTTGCCGTTGTCGATGCCCGGTGTGATCGCCGGCTCGATCCTCGTGTTCGTGCCGAGCCTCGGCGCCTACGTGACCCCGGAGATCCTCGGCGGTGCGAAGACCACGCTGCTCGGCAGCTACATCGTCACCCAGTTCCTGACCGCTCGGAACTGGCCGGTCGGCGCCTCGGTCTCGTTCGTGCTGATGGCCGTGATGCTGCTCGCGACATTGATCTACTTCCGATCAGGCGGTCGGAACCTGTGAAGGCCGCAACCGCACCTCGAGGCGCCGTCGGCAAGGCGCTCGCGGCCAACACGTGGCTCGTCTACGGCTTCTTCTACGCGCCGATCCTGTTGCTCGTCGTGTTCTCGTTCAGCGACGACCGCAACGTCGGGCGCTGGGGCGGCTTCACCCTCGACTGGTATCGGGAGTTCGGCGACAACGAGGGCGTCCAGAACGCCTTGTGGGTGTCGGTGCGGGTCGCACTCGTGTCGACGCTGGTGTCGGTCGTGCTCGGCACCATGTCGGCGCTGGCGCTCGAACGGTTCCGGTTCCGCGGCCAGCGGGTGTTCGACGCGCTCCTCTACCTGCCGATCATCATCCCCGACGTGACGATGGCCGTGATGATGCTGCTGTTCTTCAGCGAGGCCCTCGACCTGGTGAACGCGGTGACGGGCGGCAACGTCACCAAGGGCTTCTCGACCATCGTCGTCAGCCACATCGCCTTCAACATCAGCTTCGTGTCGGTGGTGGTCCGAGCCCGTCTCGCCGGCATGGACCAGCGCCTGGAGGAAGCCGCGCTCGACCTCTACGCGAGCCGATGGCGGGCGTTCCGGTACGTCACGTTGCCCCAGATCGCACCCGGTGTCGCTGGTGGCGGCCTGCTCGCGTTGACCCTGTCGCTCGACGACGTCGTCGTCACCCAGTTCGCCGCCGGACCGGGTTCCACGACGCTGCCGGTGTTCGTGTTCGGCCTGATCCGTCGCGGCGTCACGCCCCTCATCAACGCCGTGTCCGTCGTGATGCTGGCCGCGTCCATCGCGCTCGTCCTCGCCTCGTTGTTGCTGCAACGGCGGCGCGGTGGCGAGCCCATCGCCTAGAACAAGATCCGACTCGCCTTCGGCGACCGACCACAGGAGACCCACAGATGACCAGGACAGGACGTAGCCGCTGGGCTCGGCTGACCGCTGCGCTGCTCGCGCTGACGCTCGTCGCCGCTGCGTGCGGTGGTGACGACGACAGTGCCGCCGTCGCCGCGGCGGACTGCTCGGTGAACCAGACCGACGGTGATCTCAACATCTACAACTGGGCCGAGTACATCGACGAGGAACAGCTCGCCGAGTTCGAGGGCGAGTTCGGCGTGAACGTCACCATGGACGTCTACGACTCGAACGAGGCCATGCAGCCCGTCATCGCCGCCGGCAACTCCGGCTACTCGCTGATCGTGCCGTCGGACTACATGGTCGCGATCCTCATCGCCGGTGAGGACATCCAGAAGCTGAACAAGGACGCCATCCCGAACGCGTCGAACGTGTCGGCCTCGTTCTCCGACCTCGTGTACGACCCCGACGCCGAGTACAGCCTCCCGTACCAGTGGGGCACCACCGGTCTGGCCGTCGACACCGCCGTGGTCGGCACCGACTTCCCCCGTTCGTGGTCGCTGGTCTTCGACCCGGCCGTCGCCGATCAGTACAGCGGCGCCATCACGCTGCTGAACGATCCTCGTGAGACCCTCGGCGCGGCGCTGAAGTACCTCGGCTACTCGCTGAACACCACCAGCGAGGACGAGCTGAACGAAGCCAAGGACCTCGTCGCCGCGGCGAAGAGCCGTCTGGCCGCCTTCGAGACCGACCAGGCCGACGAGCTGCTGACCACCGGTCAGACTGCGATCGCCCACGGCTTCTCGGGCGACATGTTCACCCAGTTCCTCGAGACCGACGACCCGTCGCAGTACCTGTACTTCGTGCCCGACGAGGGCGGCACCCGCTGGATCGACAACATGGCGATCCCGTTCGACGCCCCGGCGCCGTGCACGGCGCACACGTTCATCAACTTCCTGCTCGACGGTGAGCAGGGCGCGGCGCTGTCGAACTGGAACTACTACGGCAGCCCGAACGACGCTGCCATCGACGGTCTCGATGCCGAACTCCAGGAGTTCATCACCGACCCGGCGACGGCTCCGCTCGAGGTGCTCGAGAGCATCCAGGACACCGGCGACTTCGAGATCAACTTCTCGGACGCCTTCACCGAGGCGCGAGGCTGATCCCATGCTGACCACAGAACTGCACCCGGGCGCCGACGACGCCCCTGGCGTCCTGCTCGCCACCATGGACGACGGCAAGGCCAACGCCTTGTCGATGGAGATGATGGCGGCGATCACCGACGCGGTGACCCGGGCCGAGAACGACGACGCCGTCGGCGCGCTGGTTCTCGCCGGGCGCCCGGGTGTGTTCTGTGGCGGCTTCGACCTGAAGGTGATGCGTGGCGGCGACGCTGCTGCCATCACCGAGATGGTCGCGTCGGGCGGCGATCTCGTCGCCCGGCTGTACGGCTCGCGTGTGCCGGTGGTGGTCGCCTCGACGGGTCACGCCGTGGCGGCGGGTGGCTTCGTGCTGCTCGGCGCCGATCTGCGTATCGGTGCCGACGGCGCGTTCAACTACGGGCTGCCCGAGGTGAACATCGCGATGTCGTTGCCGCAGTGGGCGATCACCATCGCCACCGAGCGGTTGTCGAAGCGGCATCTGCTGCGGGCGATCTCCCATGGTCGGCTCACCGATCCGACGACCGCCGTCGACGTCGGTTTCCTCGACGAGGTGGCGCCAGCTGATCTGTGCGTGAGTGATGCCGTCGATGCAGCGCTGGCGTTGGCGGCCCCGATACATCTGCCGAGCTACGGGCGGATCGTCGATGCATCACGTACGCCGACGATCGAGGCCATCACCGCCCAGGCCGCCGCCGACCGGGCTGCAGCGTCGCAGCTGTAACAGCAAACGGCCCGACGTCAGCGGGCGTCCTGCTTCAGCACGTCTGAACGCAAAGCGTCCGAGGCCGTCTACAGGGCCTCGGGTCGTAGGGCGTCGAGGAAGGGCGAGCCGAACGTGGCGGTCGGGTCGAGCCGGTCGACGACGGCGAAGAAGTCGCGCAGGCGTGGCAGCCGCTCGGCGAGCACCTCGCCGGTCATGGCCGACAGCTTGCCGAGGTGTGGTCGCGGCGAGAACGGTTCGAGCGCTGACTCGATGGCCGGGAGCGCGGCCCGCACCTCGTCCGGATGCTGCCGCCACGTGAGGCCGATCGACAACGTGTCCCGCCGGTAGGCGGTGCTCATCCACAGCTCGTCGGCGGCGATGGTGCGCAGCTCGAACCCGTGAAGGTGGGGGTCGATCATCGCGGCCAGGCTGCGCAGCGCCTCGAGTGCTGCTGGCGCGTCGCTGCGGGCGACCATGTACTCGCTCTGCAGCTCGTCGCCCTGGGCGGACGGTTCGCCCGCCGGGGTGAAGTGCGGCAGCCGTTCGTGCCACGGACCGGGCGCGCCACCGAGGAGTGTGTGCCGGCCGGTGCCGGTGTCCTCGACGTCGACGAGGGTGGCCCCGAACCAGTCGATGGGCCGGTCGATGGAGGTCTGGCCGTCGGCGAGCCGATGCTTGAGCCAGAAGCCGTTGAGCAGTTCAGGGCCGAAGGAGCCGTGGACGTTCACGCTGTAGGCGCTCGACATGACGTCGTCGAGCTCGTCGAGGAACCGGGCCCAGGTGGGCTGGGCGTAGTAGTCCTGCGCGACCTGGTAGGTCGGCTCGACATCGAGCATCAGCTCGGTGACGATGCCGAACGCGCCGAGCCCCACGGCGAGCGCCGGCAGGTCGGGATCGTCGCGATCGACGGTACGGAGCGTGCCGTCGTGGGCGACGTAGGTGAGTCCGCATACGTGAGCCGACAGCACCTGGTTGGTGTCGCCGGAGCCGTGTGTCCCGGTGGCGATGGCACCACCGACGGAGATGTGCGGCAGCGATCCGAGGTTCGACAACGCCACGCCCGCGCTTTCGAGTTCGGGGGTCACCTGCGAGTAGCGCCAGCGGGCCGGCACGGCTGCGGTCATCGTGTCATGGTCGACTCGAACGGAGGCCGGAAGTTCGGCGAGATCGACGAGGATTCCGCCGGGGCTGTCGGCGACGCGACTGAAGGAGTGCCGGGTGCCGAGCGCCTTCACTCTCGGTGCGTCGGCGACGAGGGTCTGCAACTCGTCGAGGGTCTGCGGGCGAACGACGCCGGCTGCGTCGTAGCGCAGCTCGCCGCACCAGTTGCGTTCATTCCCTGCCATGACCGCGGAACCTACCGGCGGCATGGTGGGCTGTCCCCCGCCGGATTGACGGAGTGACGATGGGCCATACTCGTCCGATGCCCGAGCAGCAGCTGCACACTCCCGGCCAGGCGCAGCCTCGGCCCGGACCCGGCGCTGACCATCGAGCTGGACTTGCGCACGGAGCCGGACGAAACCGCCACCTGGCTCGGCTCGCCGGTGTGCTGCTGGTAACGGTCCTGGTGCTCCTCGGCTGCAGCGATGACGGCGTGCAGATCCAATCCTCCGATCACGCCGCTTCGGTGTCCGGCTCGACCGGCGACGGCACCGTGGCGACGGCGGACGGCGAGGTTTCGGACGACGACGCAGACTCCGACGAGGGTGCAGATGAGGGCGCCGTGGCCGTGCCGGCTCGGTTCGAGACCGGTGAGGCCACGACCGTGTTCGATCCCGACGTCCTGCACACCTTCGAACTGACGCTGCCGCCAGAGCATCTGGCGTTTCTCGACGCCGATCCCGCTGCGGAGGAGTGGGTCGAGGGTGCGTTGACCTTCGACGGCGAGACGATCGAGCGGATCGGTGTCCGTTACAAGGGTTCGATCGGGGCGTTCGTCGGGTGTGTCGCCGACCCGGACTTCTCGGTGCCGCAGGGCGAGAAGACGTGCACGAAGCTGTCGATGAAGCTGAAGTTCGACTGGATCGATGACGACCAGCTCTTCTTCGGTCTGCGCCGCCTGCAGTTCCACGCCATGAACCGGGACCCGTCGCTGTTGCGTGAGCGTCTGGGCTACGAGATGTTCCGGACCGCCGGCGTCCCGGCCCCTCGTGTGACGCATGCCCGGCTGGTCGTCAACGGCGAGTTCGTCGGACTGTTCGCTCTGGTGGAGGAGCTCGATGGCCGGTTCACCGCTGACCGGTTCGGAGCCGACGGCGAGGGCGGCGACGGCAACCTGTTCAAGGAGATCTGGCCGTTGACGGGCGACGGCGTTGCGGTAGGTCGTGACGCTGCCGTCGACGGACTGCGGACCAATGCCGCCGACGCGGAGGTCGACGCGTTCGTGACCGCTGCAGAGAACCTGGCGTCGGACGACCTGGTTCGGCAGGCGCACGGAGTGGCTCGTTTCGGCCCGCTCCCGGACGTGTTGACGTTTCTGGCGGTCGACCGTGCGATCGGCAACGACGACGGGCCGTTGCACTGGTACTGCGGCGCCTGGGAGCTGACCGAGTGCTCGAACCACAACTTCTATTGGTACGAGGACGAGGTCTCGGGCTTCTTCCGGCTGATCCCCTGGGATCTCGACAACGCGTTCGAGAACCTGGCCGGCCCGGTCAATGCGGTGACGCCGTTGGCGGATCGGCTCGGTGAGGTCAGCAACGACTGTGAACCGTTCCGCTTCGGTGGGCTGAACCTGTATCAGCGGTCGGCGGTGTGCGATCCGTTGACCGCGGCGTGGCTGTCGGACCCGCAGGCCTACGTCGACGCCGTGGCTGCCGTGTTGGACGGCCCGTTCAACGAGGCCCGTGTGGACGGCCTGATCGATGCGTGGTCGGCACAGATCGCCGAGGCGGTGGCCGAAGCGGCCGAGCTTCACGATGACGCCTTCTCGGTCGACGAGTGGAGGGACGGCATCACCGAACTCCGTCGCCTCATCGGCCAGTCTCGGAGTGACCTCCGGGCCGTCGTCGACGCCAACTGATCGGGAGATCTCATGAACACATGGACGCTCATCGCCTGCGATGCCGTCGCGATTCTGGTGATGGCGTTCGTCGTGTACTTCCCGCGTCATCGTCGTCGGGACATGGTGGTGGCGCTGGTCGGCATCAACCTGGGTGTGCTCGGGGTGGCGGTGGCGCTGTCTCGGTCGGAGGTCACGGCGGGTCTCGGACTCGGCTTGTTCGGTGTGTTGTCGATCATCCGGCTGCGTTCGAACGAGCTCGACCAGGAGGAGATCGCCTACTACTTCGTGGCGATCGCCCTGGGCCTCATGGGTGGTCTGCCGATCGACCCTGCGTGGGCGTCGCCGGCGCTGATGGCGCTGGCCGTGGTCGGTGTCGCTGTCGCTGATCATCCGCGACTGTTGAGCGGCAACGAGCGGCAGACGGTCGTCGTCGATCGGGCGATCCGTGATCACGACGAGCTGCGATCTCACCTGGGCGAGTTGCTGTCCGCTGACGTGACGGAGCTTCGGGTGCGGCGGCTCGATCTGGTCCAGGACACGACCACCGTCGACGTCCGCTTCCGCCGCTGAGCTGCGGACGTCCGGCGGGTTCTGATGCAGTCGTTGCTCGATGCGGTGGCCGACTGGCCCTCGGTCGGCCTGAGCGCGGCGGACCCGTCGTCGACCGGTGCACGCCGGGTGGACCGCAAGTACCTGATGGACGAAGCGACCCTGCTCGCCCTGATCGGTCATCTCGCCGGCGAGTGGCGGGTGCTGGAGGTCGGCGGCGCGCGGCTGCTCCCCTACGAGAACGTCTACTTCGACACCGCTGATCGCCGTCTCCACCGGGCGGCTGTCCAGCGCCATCGTCGCCGGGTCAAGGTTCGGACCCGTCGCTACGGCACAGCTGCAGACTCCGTTGAAGAAGCTGGGCATGGCGGGGAGCTCGAGCCCACCGGGCCGACGGTCGTGGCGGAGGCCAAACACAAGGGTGTGGGTGGTGTCACGCTGAAGGCCCGCCAGGCGACAGCGGCCGCATCGCACGGCGACGCTCTGGCAGCGTTCGGTTCGTTCGACGATGCCCTCGACCTGCTCGACCCCATGTCCGTGTCGGTCGTTGACCTGGAGGCGGTCCTGCGAACCGCGTACCGGCGGCTGACGCTGCTCGGTCCGGACGGCAGCCGCCTGACCGTCGATGTCGACGTCACCTGCTGGAACGCCTCGGGACGGGTGGTGTTCGGCGACGTGATCGTCGAGACGAAGTCGCCCGGCCCGGCGACAGCTGCCGACCGCTTCCTCTGGGGCAGGGGCGTGCGACCGTTGCGACTGTCGAAGTGCTCGACCGCGCTGTCGATGTTGGAACCCGCGTGTGGCGGCAATCGCTGGCATCGCACGGTCACCCGTCACGACATCCGAGTGGAGCCCTCGGCCTGACCGACTCCTTCGCCGACGGATCCGCGCCGCCGGCGTCGGTCACCTCGTCGACTGACTGTTCGAGCCACACGGGCGGCGGCTTGTCCCATCGGCTGATGACTCGTTCGACGCTGCCTGCGGTGAGGTGGGTGATCTGCCAGCCGTGCTTCCGCCCAGGATCGGGTGAGAGGGTGCCGCCCATCTGGTGGAGCTGGTGATGATGTTCCGGGCACAGCAACGTCAGGTTGACGAGCCTGCCGTCGTGGGTGAGGTGCCATTCGGTCATGTGGTGGGCGTCGCAGCCCGACGCTG
>JAHDHM010000153.1:6290-8018 GCA_020631315.1 Acidimicrobiales bacterium | reverse complement strand
GGCGTCGGCCTGTTCGCCGGTTCGATGCTGCTCGGCATCCCCCTCGCGGTGTTCAACATCGGTCAGCGTGTCGTGCCGGCGCCCGAGACGTCGCTGCTGCTGATGAGCGAGGTGGTGCTCGCTCCCGTGTGGGTGTGGCTGTTCGTCGACGAGCAGCCGTCGACCGCGACCCTGATCGGCGGCGGCGTGATCATCGCCGTCATCGCCTGGTTCACGGTGACGAGGGCGAAACCGCCCACGCCGGTGCTCACGTCCCGGGGTTGAGTTCCCCGTCGGCCGCCTCGGCCGGGCCGACCACCTCGGTCACCTCGACCATCACGTCCGACAGTGGCTTGCGGGCGATGTCGGGCACCAGCGATCCGGGCTCCGGATAGCCGACTGGGAACAGGATGAACGGCCGCTCGTTCGCCGGACGGTTCAACACTCGGGTCAGGAACCGCATCGGCGACGGCGTGTGCGTCAACGTCGTCAGCCCCATCTGATGGACGGCGGCGATGAACAGACCGCAGGCGATGCCCACGCTCTCCTTCACGTAGAAGTTGTGCCGTTGGGTGCCGTCGGGCAGCACCTCGTAACGCTGCTCGAACGCGACCACGATCCACGGCACCCGCTCCAGGTAGCCCTTGTCGCTCGTGGTGCCGAGCGGCTCCAGGGCCTCCCGCCACTCAGGGCCGATGCGCCCGCCCTCGTAGTTCTGACGCTCCTCGGCCTCGGCCGCCTCGCGGATGGCCCGCTTCACGTCCGGGTCGCACGTCGCCACGAACGTCCACGGCTGACGATGCGCACCCGACGGAGCGGTCGACGCCGTCTCGATCGCCAGCTCGATCAGCTCACGATCGACCGGACGGTCGCTGAACACCCGGGCACTGCGACGGGCGGCCATGTCGTCTCGGAACTGCGTCGCCCGCTGCAGCATCTCGTCGGTCGGCACCTCGACGAAGGGATGCTCCACGAACGGGTGCTTGGCCAGGATCTCGGGCGACGGGTACTCGGTCATCGGGCCCGAGCGTACGCTCGGGGGATGGACGTCGTCTCGCTGCTGCAATCCCACCGGTCGATCCGCAAGTTCACCGAGGAACCAGTGACCGACGAGATGGTCGAGCAGATCGTCCGCTCCGGCCTGGCCGCGGCGACGTCGTCGAACCTCCAGGGCACGACCGTCATCCGGGTCCGTGACGCCGAGAAGCGCGCCGCGATCGCCGCGCTCGCCGGCGGGCAGACCTACGTCGAGACGGCGGGGGCGTTCCTCGTCTGGTGCGCCGACCTGCACCGCTCGGCGGTGGCATGCGAGATGGCGGGCGGCGAGTTCAGCGCCGGGATGACCGAGCACTTCATCATCGCCACGACCGACTGCGCCATCGCCGCCCAGAGCGCGGTCGCCGCCGCCGAGTCACTCGGCTTGGGCATCTGCTACATCGGCGGCATCCGCAACGACCCCGCCCAGATGACCGAACTGCTCGAGCTGCCCGACCAGGTCGTGCCGCTGTTCGGCCTGTGCCTCGGCTGGCCCGACCAGGACCCGGCGCTCAAGCCACGTCTGCCGCTCTCCGTCACGCTCAAGGAGGACGTCTACGACGAGTCCGGCGACCGTGACGGCATCACCGCCTATGACGAGACGATGCGGGAGTACTACCTCGAGCGCACCGGCGGGAAGCTCGACCGCACCTGGAGCGCCGACATGTCCGCGCTCCTCGGCAAGGAGAGCCGCCCCCACATGCGCGGCTACCT
>JAHDHM010000153.1:0-6280 GCA_020631315.1 Acidimicrobiales bacterium | reverse complement strand
CCAGGGCTTCCAGTTCCGATGAGGTCGGAGCCGATGTCACCTTCACGGTTCTCCCAGCGGATCTGCGCGTCATGCGCGCAGGACCGCTGGCAGAACGGATCAGTGGCGGAAGTCGGCGGAGTTCTTCAGCATGTGCGCGGCGCCGTGCACGTTGTTGAGGGCAGCGTGTTCGCCGTAGATCGCTTCCTTCTGACCGGCGAAGTTCGCCCGGTTGGCGGCGAGAGGCGTGAGCTCGGCGGCCCGGGTCATGGCTGCGTCTCGCAGCGCGTCGAGCGGTAGGGCCTGCTCGACGAAACCAGCCGCAGCTGCAGCCGGGCCGGTCCAGCGCTTGGCCAGCATCGTCGACTCGTGGAACGCGCTGGCCGACATCTTGTGACGGAACAACGCCAGTTCCGGGTTCGGGATGGTCATCCCGATCAGCAGCTCGTTCGCGCACAGGAAGCCGCGGTCCTCGCGCATGAGGCGCACGTCGTGGCACATGGCGAACATGAACCCGGCCCCGAAGCCGTGACCGTTGACGGCGCAGACCGTCGGTACCGACAGCGTGATGGTGCGCCCCATGAGGGCCATGAACTCCTCGCCGAACGCGGCCCGATCGCCGCCTCGCTCGGCCGCCGGATCGTCGGGCCCGGCGCCGATCCACTCCAGGTCCAGCCCGTTCGAGAAGAACTTCTCGTTGCTCGACACGGTCACGAGCGCGGCCGGTCCGTCGGAGGCCTCGATCTCGTCGAAGGCGGCGTCGATCGCCCGCACGAACGTGGTGTTCCAACGGTTCTCGCCGACGGTCATGTCCATCACGAACACGTCGCCGTCTCGGGTCAGCTCGATCATCGGGGCCTCTTCTCCAGGGTGCGACCCGGCGGGTCGGTGCGTCGATAGTGTCACCTGCGATGTCCTCCCGACGAGATCAGCTCCGGTCGCGCCTCAAGGAGGCGACGGACAAGGTGCGCGACACCCAAGCGGTGCGCAACCTGGAGGAACTCGTCCCGCGCAGCGAGGCCAAGACCGTCGTGTCGAAGCGGCCACGCGCCGAGATCGAGGCCGAGCTCGACGCCCTCGTCGGGTTGCAGTCGGTGAAGGACGAGGTCCGGTCGCAGCTGGCCCTGCTCGAGCTGCAGCAACAGCGCCGCGGTCACGGCATGGCCGACATCGTCACCAGCCAGCACCTCGTGTTCAAGGGCAACCCTGGCACCGGCAAGACGACCGTGGCCCGCCTCGTCGCCGAGCTGTACGGCGCTGCCGGGCTCATCAGCAAGGGCCACCTGGTCGAGGTCGACCGGGCCGGGCTGGTCGGACGGTTCGTCGGCGGCACGGCGGCGAAGACGTCGAAGGTCGTGCGTCAGGCGCTCGGTGGTGTGCTGTTCATCGACGAGGCCTATGCGCTCGCTCCGCAGACGATCGTCGGCGGCGACTTCGGCCCCGAAGCGGTCGAGACGTTGCTGAAGCGGATGGAGGACCATCGTGACGATCTCGTCGTGGTCGCTGCCGGTTACCCGAGGCTGATGAACCAGTTCCTCGAGTCGAACCCCGGCCTGCGCAGCCGGTTCGCCCGTGAGATCACGTTCCCGGACTACTCACCCGAAGAGCTGGTCGAGATCCTGACGAAGATGTGCGAAGAGGCCGATTTCGAGCTCGACGCCAAGGCCACCAAGGCCGCCTACAAGGTGTTCCTCACGGCCAGTCGTGGCGAGTCGTTCGGCAACGCCCGTTACGCCCGGAACCTGCTCGAGCAGGCCATGAACCGTCAGGCCCTGCGTCTCGCCGACGAGGGCATCGCCGGCGCCGACCGCGCCACCCTCGCCCAGCTCACCGCGCAAGACATCAAAGACGCCGCGAAACATCTGTAGGCCGCTCCCTTCGGTCGCTTTCCGAGTTCCACGCTCACTTCGTTCGCGCAGAACTCGAGGGTCTAATTTTCCCGGATCGGTTGTTCGACGGCGATCTCTTCGGCGCCCGCCACGATGCTGCCGAGCGCTGCGGCCATCGCCGACGACCGGGTGTAGATGAGCGCGAAGTAGCGCTCGGTCGGGCTGCCCGGGATGGGTGCTTTGCCGAGCGACCGGGGGATCGCCAGTGGGTCCGGTGTGGACGTGTCGATCGTCGTGAGGTCGGGCAGCGCGGTCGGATCGCCCCAGAAGTCGGCGGGGTCGACCCGCTTGTGCTTGTTGCGGCTCTTCCGGTTCGTGTTCCGCGACGGGCCACTGCCGTTCTGCTGACCGCTGCCGTTCTGCTGGCCGTTCTTGTTCTGGGCCTGTTGCTTCTGGCCGGCCTTCTTCGCCGGTGCGCTCTTCTTCGCCGGCTGCTTCTTCGAGCCGTTCTGGCCCGAGTTCTGTGCGTCGCTCATGCCGACACCTCCTGCTCGTCGCCGGTCATGAGCAGCGACGGGTCGAGGCCGAGGGCGGCCTGCAGCTGGTTGGCGTCGAGGCTGGCGATCGAGCTCGACTTCGGCAGCACCATGTCGGCGATGTGGCGCTTGCCGGCCACGACCTCTTCGACACGTTCGTCGACGGTGCCGGGGCACACGAGGCGATGGCAGATGACGGTCTTGGTCTGACCGATGCGCCACACACGGTCACGGGCCTGGTCCTCGACGGCGGGGTTCCACCAGCGGTCGTACAGCACGACGTGGTTGGCAGCCGTCAGGTTGAGGCCGGTGCCGCCGGCCTTGAGCGACAGCACCATGGCGCCGGCGCCTTCGGAGGTCTCGAACTCCTCGACCATCTTGTCGCGAGCCGTTCGGCTGAGGCCGCCGTGGTAGCACGCCACCTTCTGGCCGGTCCGCTCCGAGAGGAACTCGGCGAGGCGCTCACCCCACGTGGCGAAGTGGGTGAAGATGAGCATCTTCTCGTCGGCGGCGTAGACCGCTTCCATGATCTCGAGCAGCCGGTCGATCTTGCCGGAGCGGCCCAGGATGAGGTCGTTCTCGTCGTCGGGTCGGTAGTTGAGCGGGTGGTTGCAGATCTGCTTGAGCGCCGTGATGGCCGCCAGCACTGCACCCTTGCGCTCGTTCGAGTCGACCGAGGTGGACGACGTGTCGGTGACGAGCCCGTCGACGACGGCCTGGTAGAGGCCGATCTGTTCGGGGGTCATCGCACAGTGGTCGAGCTCGTCGATGCGGTCCGGGAGTTCGTCGGCGATCTCGGGCTCGGCCTTGGTGCGGCGGTAGACGAGCACGCCGTTGAGCGCCTTGAGCGCATCTTCGGCCTGGGCTCGTTCGGCACTGCGCTCGACACCGGTGGTGTTCGCGTTCTTGTCCGGCGTCAGCTGGTGGATGAACGACGTGCGGTCGCCGACGAGGCCGGGGTTGGCCCAGTCCATGATCGACCACAGGTCGCCGAGGCCGTTCTCGATCGGGGTACCGGTCAGGGCCACCTTGGTGCGGGCGTCGAGACGACGCAGCTGCTGGGAGGTCTCGGCGGCCGGGTTCTTGATGGCCTGGGCCTCGTCGATGACGACCTTGCCGAAGCGGATGTCCGACAGCAGGTCCATGTCGCGTACGGCGATGCCGTAGGTGGTGATGACGAGGTCGGTGTTGCGGATGCGGCTGCGCAGTTCGGCACCGACGGCCCGGTTCGGGCCGTGGTGCACGTAGACGTCGAGGTCGGGGACGAACTTCTTCGCCTCCGACGCCCAGTTGCCGACGACGGCCGGGGGAGCGATGACGAGGCCGGTGCCGTGCGGGCGTGACTCGACGAACGACGCGAGCGCGGTCGGGGTCTTGCCGAGGCCCATGTCGAGGGCGAGGCAGCCGCCGAGGCCCGCTTCGTCGAGGAAGTTGAGCCAGGCGAGGGCGTCGGCCTGGTAGCTGCGGAGTTCGCCGTCGAAGCCCTCGGGCTGGGTCTCGGGATCCTCGGGGAGGCTGTCGATGCCGCGGAGCAGCTCGGCCGCCCAGCCCTCGCCGGCGATGTCGATGCCACCGGCCAGCGGGTTGCCTTCGAGGCCGAGGGCGTGGCGCAGCATGTCGGCGCCGGTGAGACGTGTGGTGTCGGCGCGCTGTTCGAGCGCTTCGGCCGCGGCGGCGAGGTCGACCTTGTCGAGCTCGACCCACTTGCCCTTCGACTGCACGAGCGGGCGAGCCTGGGCGGACAGTTCGGCGATGTCCTCGGCGGTGAGCTCGACGTCGTCGAACACGACCGACCAGCGGACGTTGGCCAGCTGCTGGGCGCCGACCACGGACTCCTCGTCCTCGGCGGTGAGGCGGAGTGCGGCGGTGGCCTTCTTCGGTGCGAGGTCGGGGACCCGCATGTCGAAGCCGGCGACCTCGAGCATCTGTCCGTCGTCGGACATGAGCCGCCATGCCTCGTCCTGGCTGAGGATCACCTGACCACGGCGGCGACCACCGGGACGCAGCAGCGCCGGGAAGAGCCGTTCGAGGCGCTTGGTCTGGTCGCGCACGGTGCGGCTGCGCGCCTTCGAGCGTGCGTTCTCGGCCAGCTCGACGGGTTCGAGCCCGCCCTTGCCGTCTTCGGCGGGGGCGAACACCTGGGCGAACCAGCCGTTGCTCTCGTCCGGCGGGTCGAGCTGGACGACGAGCTGCATGGTGCTGGCCGCCGACACGGGCTTGGCCCAGTCCTTGAGCTTGCCGGCCAGCTCGGCGCCCGGCTTGTACGGCACGTCGAAGCGGGTGCCGTCGAGGTGGGCGAGCAGGGCCTCGCCGACGTCCTGTCGGGTCGTGGGGTCCGGAGGCGATGCGGGGAGGTCGACCTTGGCGCCGGCGGTGGCGACGATGGCGTGGACGAGATCGCCGAGCATCGAGTTG
Source organism: Acidimicrobiales bacterium (assembly GCA_020631315.1). The sequence goes on along the minus strand of JAHDHM010000153.1, from coordinate 1,521 downwards.
GTGAACGCAAGCTTGTCCCGCTTGGACTGACCGAGCAGCGCGGTGCCGGGCAGCGAGGCGACCATCGGGTCGATGCGGTCGGGGTCGAGCAGGGCCGGGTTCCAGCGGGCGTGGAACGGCGAGGCCTTGCCACCCGAGCGGCCGCGGTCACGTGGCGTGGCGACGCCGAGGGCGAAACGGCCCTGGGCGACGTGTTCGACGGCGATGGCGGCGAGGCGGCCCATCCAGGCGGTGGACACGCCGCAGCGCTCGTCGTTGTTGGTGGCCATGCCGACCAGCCAACCGAGCGAGGCGTCGAGTGACGCCGTGACCGTCGGGGCAGAGCCGAGGTTCGGGATCTTGAGCGACGTGCCGCCTTCCCAGCCGATGCTGCCGGCGCCGAAGTCGGCGAGCAGCGCCCGGACCGCGTCCTCGTCACCGATCGGGGCGTCGAGGCCGCCGACCCACGCGACGAGACGCCGTTCCTGGTAGCCGAGCTGGAGCTGGGCGATGCCGGTGGTCAGGTGCTCGGGCACCTCGACCGGGGGCGGCGTCGGGTTGCGAGGCGGGGTGTCGTCGACGGGCGGGAGCTCACCGGTCAGGGCGGTGATGGCATCGTCGATGCGGTAGCACTCGCTGTCGAGGTCTTCGAGCACCGTGGCGCGCTCGGGGCCACGCACTTCCTGCCGGGCTCGTTCGAGGGCGTTGTCGGCTCGCTCGAGCAGGCGCCACAGACTGCGCAGCCAGGCGACCTCGTCGGCTTCGAGGAGGGCGGTCTGGTCGGGTGTGGCGAGACCGTCGAGCTGGGCCTGTGCGGCCTCGTCGACGATCCAGTCGGGGACGTGGGGTCGGCTGGCCGGCTTGAGGTTGGCCAGTGCGGTCGGTTCGGGCGCCGGGGCATCGGGCGCGGCTGACGCTGCGTCGGCAGACGCTCTGTCGGCGGCGTCGGGCGCGATGGACGCGAGGAGGTCGAGCTGCTGGTCGGCGGCCGGTGCGGCTGCGGACTGCTCGTCGGGGGGAGTCTCGGTGGTGGTGACGGTGCTGTCTCCGGTGGTGGGGTGGCCCGTGGGCGCACCCGAGCTTCGGGGCTCCGGCGGCCGTGTCGACGACCTTCGGAGGGCACGGCGGCAACCGGCTGGTTCCCGCGTGGGTCGGGGTCGAGCGTCTCGTCCGACGACGGCGGTCGTCGAGCGAAGTGCACTGCGCTCAGCAGCGTCGATTCGGGTCCCCTGTCCCGTTCGACGTCTTCACCTTAGCCAGTCGGCGCGTCAGTTCACGACATCAAGGTGATTCGCGAGATCGACATGTGCGGCGAAGCGCTCGGCGAGAACGGGGAATGCCGGCTCGGGCGTCGACGTTGCGGGCCTGCAGCGTCCTGCGCCTCGCGCCATCACGGAGAATCCTCATGCACGTCCTCGCCTTCACGGCCAGCAACAGCTCGACCTCGATCAACCAGCGCCTCGTCGACCACGCCGTCGACGTGCTCGGTGGGCTCGTCGACGAGCTGACGGTCTCGACGATCGACATGAACGACTTCGAGAT
>JAHDHM010000152.1 GCA_020631315.1 Acidimicrobiales bacterium | reverse complement strand
AGCAGTCGCCCCAGAAGAACCCGGCCAGGTGCAACCGCACCAGCAGGCCGACCCACGCATCGATCATCGAGTCGCGGAGCCTCGGAACGGCTTCGGTGCCGATCATCAGCCGGTACGGCAGGGAGTAGGGCAGGTGGCGGGTGATCAGGACGTCCTCGAGGTCGCCGTCGCGTCCGGTGACCGTGCCGACCGGTCGGACCACCGGGAGGTTGAGTTTCCGGAGCCGCCGCAGCATCGAGTACTCGTGCGGCACGAGATCCCGGGGGAGTTCCTTCAGGGCCCAGAGCTTGTCCTCGGCGCGGACGAACACGACGACGTGGCGATGTACACCGCGCGGCGGGTGCACGAGCAGGTCGTCGGGCCACTGATCGAGCGGCAGATGCCAGGGCAGTTCGAGGAAGTCGGGTTGCGGGTCGGTGGCCGTCGCCAGCTGGAGTCGCACCCGTTCATTGTGTCGTGCCGACGGCCCCGAACGACCCGCCGGCGGACAGGTCGAGCGTCCCCCGGCAGTTCCGGGTCAGACAGCTACCGTTGTCCGCAGACCGCACCGATGGAGGGTGATGACGACAGGCGACCGGCCCACGACCTGGCGGGCCCGTATCGAAGGCCATCTCGGCCGCATGTACGACCCCGATCAGGTGGACCTCGGGGCACTCGCCGTCCGTCTCGCCGGAGCGATCGGGAGTTCACCGACCGAGCTCGACGTCGAGCCCTCCGATGCGCCTGTGGAGCGATGGACCGAGCGAGATGCGGTGCTCATCACCTACGGCAACACGTTCTCGGCTCCCGACGAGGTGCCGTTGCGCACGCTCGAGCGAGTCGTCGACCGGGTCCTCGGCGACGCGGTCACGATGGTCCACGTCCTGCCGTTCTCTCCGTTCAGCAGCGACGACGGGTTCTCGGTGATCGACCCGTGGGAGATCGATCCGGACCTCGGCACCTGGGCCGATCTCGAACATCTCGCGGAACGGCAGGGTCTGATGGCCGACCTCGTCGTGAACCACCTGAGTGCCTCGTCGCCGTGGTTCGAGCGATTCCGCGACGGCATCGAGCCGGGTCGGAGCTGGTTCGTCACGGCTGACCCCACCGACGATCTGTCCGCGGTGGTGCGGCCGCGTCAGCACGATCTGTTGCGTCCGATCGAGACGGCCGACGGGGTTCGTCACGTGTGGTGCACGTTCAGCCACGACCAGATCGACGTGAACGTGAAGAACCCCGACGTGCTGGTGGAACTCATCGCCCTCGTCGGCCAGCTCGTGGCGACCGGTGCGCGTTTCGTTCGCCTGGACGCCATCGCCTTCCTCTGGAAGGAGGTGGGTACGTCGTGCATCCATCTTCCGCAGACACACGAGTTCGTGAAGCTGCTGCACACGCTCCTGGCCGTCGCTGCGCCCGAGGTCGTCGTGCTGACCGAGACCAACGTCGCGCACGTCGAGAACCTCTCGTATCTGGGCGACGGCGACGAAGCCCACATGGCCTACAACTTCTCGCTGCCGCCGCTCACGGTCATGGCCATGCTCGACGGTGACGCGACACCGCTCGTCAGGTGGCTCGGTGACCTCGAAGCGACGCCGCCGGGAACGACCCTGCTCAGCTTCCTCGCCTGCCACGACGGCATCGGCGTCCGCCCGCTCAACGGTCTGGTGCCCGATGAGGACGTGGACCGGCTCGCTGCGGCGATCGTCGCCAGGGGCGGCGAGGTGTCGATGGCGGCGACGCCGTCAGGCCCGCGGCCCTACGAACTGAACACGACCATGTGGAGCGCGCTCGCCGACGTCGACGGAGATCCCCGCCTGGACCTCGCTCGCTTCCTCGCGGCGCACACGTTCATGCTCGCCGTGCGCGGGGTGCCGGCGCTCTACGTGCACAGCGTGCTCGGCTCACCGAACTTCGAGGAACTGCGGACCGCCACCGGTCGTGCGCGATCGCTCAACCGTGGCCGGCTCACCGAAGCCGAGGTCGACACGATCCTCGCCACGAACGAGATCCGGGCTGCGGTGGTGAGCGGACTCCGGGCCCGGCTCGAGGCCCGCCGTTCGCATCCGGCCTTCCACCCCGAGGCCGACCAGGCCGTCATCGATCTCGGCTCCGACGTCGCGGCGATTCGCCGCACCGCCGCCGACGGGCGCCAGGTGGTGGCCGTGCACAACGTGACGCGTCGAGAGGTCACGGTCGAGCTGCCCGCCGGACAGGATCTGCTCACCGGCGAGCCCGCACTGGCCGGGGCGCTCGGTCCCTACGAGTGCCGTTGGATTGCCGTGGACTGACGCCGTCAGGCCCACGTCGGCGTCGAGCTACAGCTGGACGATGTCGTCGAGCTGCATGACCGGGCGGTCCTCGGTGCGGCTCGCGACGAGGTCGACGGTGATGGCCAGCCGCCATTCGTCGTTGCCGGCCGGGTCGGCGATCACCTGGGTGATCGACCACGTGTCGCCACGGTCCTCGAGATGGAAGTAGCCGGCACCACGTGCGACCGCATCGGTTGGTACGTGGTCGTGTTCGTCGAAGTAGGGAGCGAAGGCGTCGTCGAGCTCCTCGGCTGACCACCGCTTCGGTGTGGTCCGCAGGTGGTCGGCCAACGATGCGTACTGCTCCATCGCGAGCAGCTGGAGCCACCGGAACGTCTCGTTGCGGACGATGACCGTGAACGCGCGGCGGTTCGTCGTGATGTCTTCGGGCGTCGGTGGCCGGACCTCGGCGTCGGGATCCTGGTCGGGTGCGGTGAGGCGTTCCCACTCGTCGATCAGGCTGCTGTCGACGTGGCGGACCAACGCGCCGAGCCACTCGATGACGTCGTCGACCTCGTCGGTGCGCATCGCTGCCGGCACCGTCTGGACCATCGCCTTGTAGACGTCGGACAGATACCGCAGCAGGACACCCTCGGCGCCCTTGAGCCCGTAGTGGTTGACGTACTCCTTGAACGTCATCGCCCGCTCGAACATGTCGCGGACCACCGACTTGGGCCGGACGGTGTCGCCGCCGACCCAGGGGTGGTGCTGCGACCACGTCGAGAAGGCGGCCCACAGCTCCTCGCCGTTGGGCTGTGGCCACGTCACCGTCTCGAGTCGCTCCATACGCTGCTCGTACTCGACGCCCGAGGCCTTCATCTCGTCGATGAGCTCGCGCTTCACCAGGTCGAGCTGTCGGGCCAGGACGACGCCGGGATTCTCCAGGATCGACTCGATGACCGTGAGGACGTCGAGCCCGTGCCCGGCGATCTCGGTGTCGACGACGTCCAGGAACTCGACCGCGAACAGCGACAGCGGTTGGTTGAGCGCGAACTCGTCCTGCAGGTCCAGGTCGATGCGAACCAGCCGGCCGTCCTCGTCGGGCTCGTCGAGCAGCTCGATGATCTCGGCGTCGACGAGCGAGCGGTACATCGCGATCGACCGACGGATGTTGTTCCGCTGGCGTGGACGGTCGTCGTGGTTGACGGTCAGCAGCTCGCGTGCCGCGGCGCAGCCGTCGGCGGGACGGTCGAGCAGGTGGAGCAGCATCGAGTGGCTCACCGAGAAGCGCGACCGCAACGGCTCGGGGTCGCCGTTCGCGAGCTTGGCGAAGACGTCGGCGTCCCAGTGGACGTAGCCCCGCTCCGGCGGCTTCTTGCGATGCAGCTTGCGGAGCTTCTTCGGGTCGTCGCCGACCTTGGCCTCGAGGCGCAGGTTCTCGATGACGTGTGGTGGTGCCTGGCACCAGACGTGGCCGATGTCGTCGAAGCCCTTCCGCCCGGCGCGCCCGGCGATCTGTTGGAAGTCGCGCACGGTCAGGGTGCGGGTGCGCTCGCCGTCGTACTTGCAGAGCTGGGTGAACAGCACGGTGCGGATGGGCACGTTGACGCCGACCCCGAGGGTGTCGGTGCCGCAGATGACCTTCAGCAGGCCTTCCTGAGCCAGCTTCTCGACGAGGAGCCGATATCGGGGCAGCAGGCCGGCGTGGTGCACGCCGATGCCGGCCATGACGAACCGCTTCAGGTCGGTACCGAACGCCGAGTCGAACGAGAAGCCCCCGACGGCCGCCTTCACCGCGGCCTTCTCCTCCTTCGACAGCACGTCGACCGACGTCAGCGCCTGGGCGGTGTCGGTCGCCGACTTCTGGGTGAAGTGGACGACGTAGACGGGTGCCTGCCGGAGGTTCAGAAGCCGGTCGATGGTCTCGTGCATCGGTGTCGTGACGTACTCGTACGTCAGCGGCACCGGCCGCTCGACAGCTTTGACCGTCGTTGTCGGCCGGTCGGTCAGGTCGCTCAGCTGCTCCTCGAAGCGCTCCGTCGGGCCGAGGGTCGCCGACATCAGCAGGAACTGGGCCTGGGGGAGGGTCAGCAGCGGCACCTGCCACGCCCAGCCGCGATCACGATCGGAGTAGTAGTGGAACTCGTCCATGATGACGAGGTCCGCCGGGGCGTACTCGCCGTCGCGCAATGCGACGTTGGCGAGGATCTCGGCGGTGCAGCACACGATCGGTGCCTGCGGATTCACCGACGCATCGCCGGTGATCATGCCGACGCGCTCGCTGCCGAAGCTGCGGCACAGGTCGAAGAACTTCTCCGAGACCAAGGCTTTGATCGGCGCGGTGTACCAACTGCGTCGGCCCTGGGCGAGGGCGGCGAAGTGGGCGGCGGCCGCGACGAGCGACTTGCCCGACCCGGTCGGCGTGTTGAGGATCACGTTCGAGCCGGCCAGCAGCTCGAGGATCGCCTCCTCTTGTGCCGGGTAGAGCTCCAGACCGAGTTCCTCGGCGTAGCTCATGAAGCCCATCAAGAGGGCGTCGTCGTCGGCCTCGGCGGGAAGGTGGCGAAGCAGTGGCGGACGCGACATCGCCCCGCAGGCTAGAGGCCGGCGGGGCGATGAACTGTCCGAGGAGTGTGGTGTGCTCCTCAGACGGCGAGGGTGAGCTCGTTGCGGGCGCGGCCGGCGTCGATGCGGGCCTGGAAGAGCTCGTCGGCGGCGGCGGCGCGGGTGCGCAGGTCGGCGCCGACCACACGGAGCTCGTGGGCTGCGTTGGCCTTGGCGAGCAGGTGCTCGAAGGTGGACTCGAAGTCGGGGGTCAGGGCCTTCATCAGGTTCCTCCAGATCGTTGACCCAGTGGTGCGTTCGGCGCTGTGTGTCGGACGCGGCGTCGATGTGGTCCATTCTGCAGAAGTGGACCTGGTCCAATCACGATTCGAGCGGTCCAACTGTGGTCCAGTAAGGTCACTCGGACCGGGCCAATTGGACTGATCGTCCATCTGGATGCAGGGGAGCGGCGAGATGAACGAGGGGCAGATCGGGATGGCGCTCGGCGCGTGGGGCGGCGAGCCGGGACCGTTGTACGTGACCCTCGCCGACGCCCTCGACGAACTCATCCGGGCCGGGCGCCTCGAGGTCGGTGCGCGTCTCCCGGCGGAGCGCCGGTTGGCGGCAGAGCTTCACGTGTCCCGGGGCACGGTCGTCTCGGCCTACGAGGAGCTGCGACGTCGCGGTCGCATCATCACCCGCCAGGGCAGCGGCACCACCGTCACCGGTCCCAACACCTCGGACATGTCGGTCTTCGACCCCGTGCCGCCGCGTGGGGGCATCTACGAAGGCATGTTCGACGAGAACACCGAGGTCATCGATCTGCGGTCTGCGTACTGGATCGGTGTGGACGACCTCCCGGCGTCGTCGTTCGAGCTGCCTCGGGACAAGTGGCGTGAGGAGCTCGACGGTGCGGGCTACCACCCGTCAGGGCTTCCCGAGCTGCGCGAGCAGATCGCGGCGCACCTGACCCGATCGGGGCTGGAGACCTCCGTCGAGGAGGTCCTCGTCACCAACGGGGCGCAGCAGGCGCTCGCGCTCGCATGCCAGCTGCACCTGGGGCCCGACGAGCTCTGCATCACCGAGGAGCTGACCTATCCGGGCATGCTCGATCTCGTCGCCGCGCTCCGGGGCCGGGTGCACACCGTGCCGATGGACCACGACGGCGTGGACGTCGAGCGGCTCGATCGCGCAGTGCAGCGGGTCGATCCGAAGCTCGTGTACCTCATGCCGAACGTCCACAACCCGACGGGCATCGTCTTCCCGGAGGAGCGTCGCGAGGCGTTGACCGAGAAGATCGCCGGCTGGAGCCAGATGGTCATCGACGACCGGACCCTCGCCGACATGGTCATCGACCGCGACCCGGTCACGCCGATCGGCCAGCACCCCGACGGTCCGCTGCCGAACGTGCTCACCGTCGGTTCCACGTCGAAGTCGTTGTGGGGCGGGCTGCGGATCGGATGGGTCCGAGGGTCGGCCCACGAGATCGATCGCCTCACCCGTCTGAAGGCCGTGATGGATCTGGGCATCCCGATCGCCAGCCAGATGATCGCCACCGAGCTCCTTCCGGCGAAGCACGGTCTGTCGCTGGTGCGTGGTGCGGAGTTGCGGCGCCGTCGCGATCTTCTGGTGGAGGGCCTTCGTCGGCATCTGCCGGAATGGCGTTTCGAGGTGCCGCAGGGCGGCATGTGCCTGTGGGTCGAGCTGCCGATGTCCGACGCCAGGGACTTCATCAACCACGCACGACGCCATGGTGTCGGTCTGGTACCCGGCAACGTCAGTTCGCCCGAGGGCCGGGTGCCGTCACACCTGCGTCTGCCGTTCGGGCAGCCGCCCCACGTGCTCGAGGCGGCGATCGATCGGATGGCGGCGGCCTGGGCGGACTACCAGCACCGTCCGGTCGTGACCCGTGACTATCGGGTGATCGTCTGAGCTCCGCGGCCGGGTCAGGTTCGCAGTGCTGCCAGTGAGGCGGTGACGAACCGTCCGCTGGGGTCGATGGCATCGCGTGCGGCCCACCAGTCGTCCCAGTCCTCGTGCATCGACCGCAGGGTCGGACCATCACAGAAGTGGACCTTGCCCCAGTGGGGTCGTCCGTCGTGTTCGAGGAAGATCTCCTCGGCGGCGCGGTAGTACGGCTCGTCGGGCAGGCCGTGTGCCCGATGCACCGAGATCGTGACGGTCGGGCGGCCCTTGGCCGGGCTCAACCACACGTCGTCGGCGGCGACGTGGCGGTATTCGAGCGGCCAGGTGACGTCGGGGAACCGGTCGACGAGCAGGCGCTGGATCGCTGCGAAGCACTCGGGGCCTGCATCGGCCGGAACCGAGTACTCCATCTCGGTGTGGAGTTCGTGGCGGTCGCTCGAGATGATGCGGTCGGACCAGCCGATCCGCTCGTGGGGGCGGTCCGGCATGGGATCCACCGGGAGGTCCGTCTCGTCCAGGCTCTTGCAGATCGCGCGTGCTTGGCCGGGGAACCAGAAGAACTCGAAGTGACGCGTCGCCGACATGAGGTCGTCGACGCTCGCGAGCACCTCCTCGATCGGCTGGAGCCAGATGCGTTCGTGGAGCCGATACGCGGGGCGGACCGACAGGGTGAGCTCGGTCGCGACGCCGAAGGCGCCCAGAGAGAGGCGGGTGGCTTGCCACAGGTCCGGGTCGGTGGCTGGGTCGGTCTCGACGACGTCGCCGTCGGCGGTCATGAGGCGCATGCCGAGCACGGCCGACGAGAAGTTGCGGTTGCCGAGCCCGGTGCCGTGGGTACCGGTGCCGCAGGCGCCGGCGACGGACTGCCGGTCGATGTCGCCCTGGTTGTGCAGCGCGAGTCCCGCAGAGCGCAGTGGTGCACCGAGCTGATGGATTCGGGTCCCCGAACGCATGCGTGCCCAGTCGGCGCCGGTGTCGAGGACACCGACCCAGTCCTCCAGGTCCACGACGAGGCCGGAGGACGCGGCGACCGCCGAGTGGGAGTGGGTCGCGCCGACCGCCCTCACTTCGCCGTCCGTCGATCGAAGCGCGGCGGCGAGGTCGTCCTCGGCGGCCGGGCGGACGATCGCCGACGGCGACGTCGTCTCGCGTCCGCTCCAGTTCGACCAGGTGAGACCCTCGGCGTCGCTCATCGGACAACCATATGACGGCCGTCGTAGGGTGGCCCCATGCGCGCCGTCGTCTGTGATCAGTTGGGCCCACTCTCAGATCTGCGGATCGAGGAGCGGCCCGATCTCGACGCCGGCCCCGGACAGGTGGTGGTCGACGTCACTGCT
>JAHDHM010000151.1 GCA_020631315.1 Acidimicrobiales bacterium | reverse complement strand
CGCCGTGGTGAACGCGGGAGCGACGCCCGAGCAGCTCGGTGATGCACTGCTCCGCGCCGACCTCGGCACGGCGCCTGCGGCGATCGCGACCGGCTTCTCCGGCCACACCTGTGCCCTCGATGTCGGCGGCGACGTGCGGTGTTGGGGCGCCGGAGGCGCACTCGGCCGTGGCGACCTGGACCCGTTCGTCGGCCCGGACCTCGGCATCCAGACGCCCGTCGTGATGCCGGACGGACTGCGAGTGACGAAGCTCAGCGCAGGTGCAGCTCACACCTGTGCGATTCTCGTCGACGGCTCCGTCACCTGCTGGGGGTCGGGTGGGCAGGGACGGCTGGGGCTGGGCGACTCAGCAAACGTCATCACCGCTGCCGAACTCGCGGCGAGACCGCGGGTGAACCTCGGCACTGGCAGAACGGCGGTGGACATCGCAGCGACCAGCTCCGCCACCTGCGCGTTGCTCGACGACGCATCGGTCAAGTGCTGGGGTGACAACATTCTGGGCCTCGTGGGCATGTCCACGATCGGCGACGCCGACGGTGAGATGGGCGATGCGCTGGCGCCGATCGATCTCGGCACCGGGCGGTCGGTGCAGAGCATGTCGATGAAGCAGTGGTTCGGCTGTGCGGTGCTGGACGGCGGCGACGTGAAGTGCTGGGGTGACAACTTCTGGGGTGCTCTCGGTCAGGGCGACCGGAACACTCGCGGCGATGATCCCGACGAGATGGGCGACGATCTCCTGGTGGTCGATCTCGGTGACGGTCGACAGGCACGCCAGGTCGCTGCAGGATTCAGCCACGCCTGCGCTCTGCTCGTCGACGGCGACGTGAAGTGCTGGGGGTCCAACAACCTCGGTGAACTCGGACTCGGCGACACGGACAACCGTGGCGACGACCCTGACGAGATGGGCGACGCGCTGCCCGCCGTCGACCTCGGTGGACGCGAGGTCCGCAAGATCGACGTGGGCAACTCGGTCTCGTGCGCCCTCTTCACCGACGGTGGGCTGGCGTGTTGGGGTACTGGAGGTCTCCTGGGTGACGGTTCGACCGACAGCATCGGCGACGATCCACTCGAGATGGGGGCCTCATTGCCCGAGCTCGACTTGGGTGGCGACGTCGTGGACGTCTCGGTCGGCTTCACGTGGAGCTGCGCGTTGCTCGTCGACGGTTCGATGAAGTGCTGGGGCTCGAACGGCTCCGGGCAGCTCGGCCTCGGTGACCTCGACACGCGCGGTGACGGCCCCGACGAGATGGGGACCGATCTACCGGCCCTCGCTTTCGACCTCGGCGGTGGCCTCCAGATGACGTCTGCGGCTCCGGCTGCCCCGTCGACGCCGGTCGCGACCGAGCTCGCCGGTGACGTGGCGCGGATCGCATGGACGACTGCTGCCGACGATGGCGGATCGGATCTCACCGCCGTCGAGATCGAGCGACGCGTTGACGATGGTCCGTGGGGGACACTCAGCCTGATCCTGGTGCCACCGGCCCCGGACCCCGATGGCGGTGGCGGCCCGTTGCTGTTCTCGACGGACGAACTGGTCGACGATGTTCCGGAAGGGCACGTGTACGGGTATCGGGTGAGGGTCCACAACGCTCACGGCGCTGGGCCGTGGAGTTCGGTCGCGACCGTGGACCGGTGGCGACCGTGGGCCGAGTGCCACCCCAGCGAACCCGACGGCTACTGGTTGGTCGAACGCGACGGCAGCGTCTATCGCTTCGGCGACGCCGACCACTTGGGCGAACCGAGCGAGACGGACGACATCGTCGACATCGAACGCAGCCCCTCCGGTTGCGGCTACTGGGTCCTGCACGGGAGCGGGAACATCGAGGCCTTCGGCGATGCAGACCTCTTCCCGGCCTTCGACACGTCTGCGATGGAGCCGGCCGAGAAGGTGACCAGCTTCGCTGCGACGCCCGACGGCAACGGACTCTGGGGATTCACCGATCGAGGTCGAGTCCTGACCGTTGGTGACGCACCGCGACATGCGGCAGGCTCGATGACGGACCTGACCGGGTTGGAGTTGGTCGGTCCGATCATCGATTCGATCCCCACGCCGACCGGTGACGGCTACTACATGCTCGGTTCCGACGGCGGGATCTTCGCCTTCGGCGACGCGGTCTTCGTCGACTCGATACCCGGCATCGGCATCACCGAACTCGACGGGCCAGCGGTCGGGTTGGTTCCTGACCCTGACGGTGACGGCTACTGGGTCGTCGCATCCGACGGCGGCGTGTTCTCGTTCGATGCGCCGTTCCGAGGCAGCTTCCCCGGTCTGGATCTCGGTCCCTTGAACGAACCCGTGGTGACGATGGTGCCCTACGGCAACGGCTATCTCCAGGTCGCGTCCGACGGCGGCGTGTTCAACTTCTCGGACAAGCCGTTCTCCGGGTCGCTCGGTGCTGTTCCGCCCGAGACCCCCATCGTCGCCATCACCCCGGCCTGGCCACGCTGACGACGCGTCACGGCGACGTCTGCTGGCATCGGGTCTGCTTCGCCGCCTGTCTCGTGTCGATCGCGAAGCGAGCCGCTGCTCAGTCGGTGGTGTCGCCGTCGCGGCTGCGGACGCCGCGGTCGAACTGGTCGAGGACCTTGCAGGCGTCGTCGGCGAGGGCCTGGCCGACCTCGTCGTAGAAGTTGCGGACCTCGTCGACGCCGGCCTCTGCGAGCTCGGCAGCGTCGTCGGCGAACTGCGCGGTCGCCATGACGGCGACACCGCCCAGGTACGAGCGAACCTGGCCGACCGCTTCGAGTTGGGCCTCGTGGTCGTTCATGGCGAGCACGACCATGTCGATCTCTGGCTGGAGCTGCAGGCGTTCCCAGAACTCGGAGTCGAGCACGTCGCCGCGGATGACGCGGCGACCGGTCTCGCAATTGGAACTGACGCTGTCGTCGCTTCGGTCGATGCCGACCACGACCTGACCCCGCACCTCGGTCAGACGGTCGTACGCGCCGACGCCGACACGGCCCATGCCGAACACGAGGACGCGTGCACCGGTGGGCTCGATGAGTGCGTCGTCCGGCTGGATCGGTTCGTGTTGCAGCGAGCTCAGGCGGCGCGAGAGCTTCCGGTACAGCGTGAACCGGGCCGTGTTGAGCGGTGCGGCCAACGCGAACGACACGGAGACGACGACGGCGATCGCCGACGTCCACTGGGCGTCGAGCAGTTCACGTTCGACACCGACGACGGCGACGATCAGACCGAACTCGCTGAACGTCGACAGTGTCGACGAGGTGTGCCAGGCCGTCCGCACGCGGAAGCCGAATCGGCTCACGAGCCACAGGAAACCGACGGCCTTCAACGGCAGGACGAGGAGCACGACGGCAGCGACGGCGATCGACCCGCCGTCGGGTGCGCCGCCCAGCCCGATCGACAGGAAGAAGCCGATCAGCAGGACGTCCTTGAAGCCGAGCAGTGTGTCGGCCAGTTCGCCGGCCTTCGGGTGCGTGGCCAGCCGGACACCGACGATGAGCGCACCCAGGTCGGCCTTCAACCCGACCTGGTCGAACGCCTCGGCCCCGACGGCGATGGCGAGTGTGAGCCCGAGCAGGACCTGCAGCTCGCCACGGCCGCTCTGGTCGAGCAACCAGCCATAGACCGGCTTGGCGGCGACGATCGCCGCAGCGACAGGGATGGCCCACAGCGACGGCGGTTCGTCGACGGCGAGGGTCAGGAACACCACGGCGTAGACGTCCTGGACGACGAGGATGCCGATGGCGATGCGGCCTTGGAGCGATGTCGACTCGTTGCGCTCATCGAGCGCTTTCACGGCGAACACGGTGCTCGAGAACGAGAACGCGAACCCGATCAGCGCAGCGTCGGCGAGATCGAGGTCTTCGGCGAGTGGCATGCCCAGCGCGCCGATACCGAGCATCAGGGCACCGATGAAACCGGTCGTCGCCGCCATGTGCAGACTGGCGCCGCCCCACACCACCGGCCGGGCGAGCGTCGACAGCTTCAGCTTCAGCCCGATGGCGAAGAGCAGCAGCAGGACACCGAGGTCGCTGATCTCGTCGATCGCATCGCTCGACTCGTGGCCGAACGCATGGAGGACGAAGCCGGCGGCGAGGTAGCCGACGAGCGGTGGGAGGCTGATGCGCTGGGCGACGAATCCGAGTCCGAACGCCGCCAACAAGAAGACCGGTTCCACGTCGTTCGACGGTACCGAGTCAGCACGACCTCACTCGCTTCGGGCCGACCCTGCAACGCAGGGATCACATGGTGCCGTGGTTCAGGTTCCGCGCTCAGGCGGGGACGGTCAGACGTTCGCGTTCGGCGGCGCGGGCGGCGATGCCGCGACGTCGGATCGACTCGGCGATGAGGATGCCGAGCGGTGCGGACAGCCAGATCGACAGTTGGATCGACAGCGTCTCGACGTTGCGGAACAACGGGCCGGTGACGACCAGCATCACCCGGAACAGCCAGAACGAGCCCCACATCGACCCGAGACACCGGATCATCCAGACCCGATGGCCCGCGAGATCGCCCGTCATCGCAGTGCGTGCTCCCATGACGGCGGTGCCGAGCACGAACGCCGACATCGACCAGAAGCCGAGCATCGCCCACACTCCGCCGTACTCCGACACCGAGTCGTGCTCGGTCGAGAGCCACACCGCCGACGCGGTGCCGAGCACCAGTAGGCCGAAGGTGATGCGTCCGAGCAGCCGGTGCCGCTCACGGTCGGCGCCTGTTCCCGGCTTCCGGACCTGGAAGTGCATGAGGAGGAAGGCGATCGTGTTGAGCGCGATGTGGACGTACAGCAGGTTCGCTCTCAGCGCGGGAGCGTTCGCGAAGCGCTCGTAGAACGCCACACCCCAGGCGGGATGGTGCAGGTACCGGTCACCCCACACGGTGCAGGCGTTGTCGGCACACATCGCCAACGCCGGCGCACCCTCGTCGGCCGACAACCCGACGTTGTCGAACACGTCGTAGATCCCGACGAAGTAGGCGATGCCGTCGGCCTGCCCTTCGATGAAGTAGCGGCTGTTCAGGTACACGGCGATGGCGAGCCCGAACAACAGGAACGGCCAGTACCGCTTCGTGCGAACACCGTGCACGAGCGTCGCGACCCAGACTCCCAGCGCCACGTAGACGCCGATGACGTCCCAAGCGATCTCCACGTCGAACCCCCCAGCTGGACGTGACCACCGAAACTAGTGCGACCGATCCAGGCGTTGCCGGGTGAGCCGGACGCTCAGCTGTCGATCGTCGCGGCCCGTTCGCCGAAGGCGGCGACCACCGCGTCGCCATCGGCGTCAGCGAAGCCTCGTCGTACGACGTGGAGGCCGCCCTGATCGCCCACGTCGAGGTGGAAGTGGTACAGCCTCGTGTCCTGACGGCCCGCTGTCTCGTCACGCCAGCGCAGGGTGATCCGTTCGATCGGGATCGAGTACGGCATCGCCTTCGGCTTCGGCTTGAGACCGAACCCCTTGTGCACGATGAATGCGACCCGCCGGTCGGTGACGGCGACCCAGCCGGCAGCGAACGCGTGCCCTGGGACGCCGACGGCGACGATGTCGTTCTCGTGGAGGTACTCGGCGACATCGAACGCGGTGGCATTGGCTTGTCCACCGACGCTGCCGAGGTCGCTGCCTCTGGTGACACCGGTGACGGCCACGAGCGTCTCACCGGGCTCGAGGAGGCGTCGGATGGCGTCCCGGTGCTGGTCCGTGATGCGGATCATGACGTCGCCGATCGTACGGGGCTGGCGTGGTTCAGACCGAGGTCTCTTGACCGAAGCTCGCGAACCCGTCGGGGCCGGGTTCGTAGAGCACCGTCGTCTCGTGGCCGAACATGCCGAACCCGTCGGCGCCGGGCTGGTCCGGGAAGTCGTAGAGCACCGAGGTCTCCGTGCCGAACCCGCCGAACGAGATCGTGGCTTCCGGGCCGGGCTCATACAGCACGCTGGTCTCGTTGCCGAAGCCCACGAAGGCGACGACCATCGTGGAGCCACCCGACATCACGACCTCGCCGGCGGAAGCTTCGAGTACCGCCTTGCCTCGTCCGTCGGCGCGAGCGGAGACGAGCACTGCTTGTCCGCCGCGGGCGCTCTGGCGGAGTTCCTCGCCGCACGGTCCGACTGCAGCGACCTGCATCCGAGCCTTCAGCTCGGCATCGGCGGTCGTTGCCCGCACGCTGGCACGGCCTCGGTACACGCAGGCGCCGTCGATCTGTTCGCTGCCCGGTGCGCCGCCCTCGTAGGGCACGACGGTCTCGAACATGATCCTCGCCTCGACACGGGCGAGATCGCCGAGCAGCTCGCGAGCCGGGGCCGCACCGGCGGGCGATGCGAGCGCACCGACCGACAGAGCGATGCCGGCCGTGAGTGCTGCGGTTCTGCGGATGAGGGAAGTGCACGATGTGGAGTTCATGGGCTCCACCATCCCCGCGACCCTTTCGGAAACCTTCGGACGGTCGAGTCCGCGAGCCCTCGCCCGGGTTCAGGTGGTGGCGGCGAGGCGGTCCGGCTGCTGCTCGATGACCAAGGCCGTGGCGTCACCGGCGGGCATCGGACGCCCGGTCAGGTAGCCCTGGACGTGGGTGATGCCCGACGCGGCGAGCGAGATGCGCTGATCCTCGGTCTCGACGCCCTCACAGACGACGGGCGCACCGAGGATGCTCGCGATCGACACGATGGCCTGCATGATGGCGCACGGGTCGGTCGAATCGCCGCCCGCGTGCTCGCGCATCGCCGACAAGGTCAGCAGCAGCGATCGGTCGATCTTGATGACGTCGAACGGTACGGCGAGGAGTTTGCCGAGGTTCGAGTAGCCGGCGCCGAAGTCGTCGATCGAGATCCGCAGGCCAGCCGCCTTCAGCTCCTGCACACGGCGCTGTGCGCCACCGGTGTGGTCGAGGGCGGCGGTCTCGGTGATCTCCACGACGAGTCGCTCGGGAGGCACACCCCAACCTGCGGCGGTCTCGAGCACGCAACCGACGAAGGCGTCTTCCGCCATCTGCCGCGCCGACACGTTGAACGACACGGTGACGTCCGGGTCGATGCCGGCCTCGATCCAGCCCGCCATCTGACGGCACACTTCGTTGACGACCCACTTGCCGATCAGGCAGATCTCGCCGCTCACTTCGGCCACTGGGATGAACTCGTCCGGCCCGACCGAGCCCAGCGTCGGACTGTTCCACCGCAGCAGCGCCTCGAGCCCCACGAGCTCCTTGTCGCCGGTCGTGACGATCGGCTGGTAGACGAGGCTGAACTCGCTGGCGTAGTCCGCTTCGCGTAGCGCTCGCGTGATCTGCGTCGCCCTCGATGTCGCTTCCTCGAGACTGTTCTCGTACTCGACGACGGTCTTGCCACCCTGGCGCTTCGCTTCGTAGAGGGCGATGTCGGCGCGGCTGATCAGATCGGCCACGGCGTCCGGCTCGTCGGTGACCGCCAGGCCGATGCTGGCCCGAACCGGTTCCAGACGGCTGGCGAGGCGGAACGGTTCGTCGAGCACCGACAACAGCGTCTGCGCCGTCTTCTGGGCCGAGGCACCCGGCGGCAGCGAAGAGACGATGACGACGAACTCGTCGCCGCCGGTGCGGATCAGGTGCGCTCCACTCGGCACTGCACTGCGGAGCCGTTCGGCGGCGTGGCGCAAGAGCTGGTCACCGATCGGATGCCCGAGCGTGTCGTTCACCGTCTTGAAGCCGTCGATGTCGATGCACAGCAACGCGGCCGGCTGCCCGGTGTCCTCGATCGAGCGGCGAGCATCGTCCAGGCACGGGTCCAGCGCACGGCGGTTCGGCAGCCCGGTGAGGGTGTCGGTTCGAGCCTGGCGCTCGAGGTCCTCCCGCAGCTTGGTCTCGACGGTGATGTCGCGGGCGGTCACGAGTCGCCCGTGGACGAGCACGTCGTCCGTCAGGTCGGACACCCGAAGCTCGAACACTCCGGTGGAGCCGTCGGGGCGGACGAGATCGAACACGGCCGACGGTGCGTCGTCGGCGAGCCCGTCGAGATGGGCCCTGAGGCAATTCCTCGCTGCCGGTGGAGCGATGGCCAACACGTCGTCGATGTCGGCTGCGGCAGCGGGTAGGAGCTTCGCTGCGGCTGCGGACCGGTAGGTGATGGCGCCGTCGGGCGTG